>JBMZDF010000414.1:0-5689 GCA_049614105.1 Promineifilaceae bacterium (SeqCode) | reverse complement strand
ACGGATAACGGATAACGGATAACGGATAACGGATAACGGATAACGGATAACGGACTATATCTTATGATTACAACCCTCATCTTCGACCTAGACGGTACGCTTGTCCAAACAGAAAAGCTTAAGGCCAGATCCTATGCCAAGGCGGCTGTTGAGCTTTGTCCAATTTCGATCACCGAAGATGAGGTGATCGCGGCCTTCAAGGAGGTTGTCGGGTTGCCGCGCCGTGAAGTGGCGACGCGCTTAGTCGAGCAGTTTAATCTGACCGAAAAAGCGAGCGCCCAAATGGCAGCGTTTAACGTTAGCAAACCTTGGCAGGCGTTTGTTCAAGTGCGTCTCAAGCATTACCATAAAATGCTGGATGATCGCGATCTGATTTGGGCGCACCAATGGGCGCACAATATTGAACTTCTCCAACTAGCACGCGCCAACTGCAAACACGTGGCGTTGGCAACGATGTCGCGCTGTGAACAGGCCAGCCGCGTGCTCGATATTTTGCATTTGCAAGATGCGTTCGACTTTGTGGCGACGCGGGATGATGTGGAATTTGGCAAACCAAACCCTGAAATTTATCATCTTGTTGCTGGCGAGTTGGGCGTCTCGGTGGAAGAATGTCTTGTCATTGAGGACAGCCCTAGCGGTGTGCAGGCGGCACTGAACGCGGGCATGCAGGTCATGGCGGTGGCGACGCCGTTTACTAGGGATCATTTACAACATTTGGAAGGGTTATCGGCCGAAAATCTCGTCCTCAATCCGGCCGATGTCCTTCCAACCGCCGCCAGAATTATCCAAACATCACAAACAAATCAATAAACAAACAACTAGTTCTCAGGAGCAACTATGGAAATTGCAATGGTAGGTCTCGGCAAAATGGGCGCAAATATGGCAACGCGCCTGCTGCGTGACGGACATCGCGTTATCGTCACCGATCTGAACGAAGAAGCAATCGTCAAACTGGAAACAGAAGAAGGCGCAATTGGCGCACGCAGCTTAGATGAAGTCGCCGCAAAGTTTCAAGGCTCGCCCCGCGCCGTTTGGGTGATGGTTCCTGCGGGTGGCGCAACCGAAGGGGTTATCAAAGGGTTGAGCAATATTCTTGAGCCAGGTGACATCATCATCGATGGTGGCAACAGCAATTACGAGAATACGCAGCGTCGTGCTGAGGAGCTAGCGGCCAAAGAGATCGAGATGCTCGACTGCGGCACAAGCGGCGGCATTTGGGGCTTGGCCGAAGGGTACAGCATGATGGTCGGCGGCGGCGATGCATCTGTTGCCCACATCACCCCTGCTCTTAAAACGCTCGCCCCAGGACATGACAAAGGCTGGGGACATGTTGGCCCCAACGGCGCAGGCCACTTTGTCAAAATGGTTCACAACGGCATTGAGTACGGCATGATGCAAGCATATGCGGAAGGGTTCGACATTATGCGCGCTAAAACATCGCTTGATCTCGATCTGCATCACGTTGCTCAAATTTGGCAGCACGGCAGCGTTGTGCGCTCGTGGCTGCTCGATCTGACTGCCAACGCGCTTTCTGGCGATCAAGACCTCAGCGACATCGACGGTTATGTTCCAGACAGCGGCGAAGGACGCTGGACTGTCATGAACGCCATCGATCTCAATGTACCAGCCCCCGTAATTACATTGGCGCTGCAAATGCGTTTTGCCAGCCGTGACAGCAACAAATATTGGGCACGGATGCTTGCAGCCATGCGCAACCAGTTCGGCGGTCACGCCGTGCGCCCCTCGTCAGACTAAGGGAACTCATATCAACAAAAATTTGTTGATATTTTGAGCAGAAATAATTAATAATTAACAATTAATTGTTAGTTATTAATTATTCTCTTGCCGTTCTCAGCCTCGTCTTGCCCGACTACGCTGGCAAAATTGCCAGTCGCTCCCGCCCCTCTCATCAAAATAACCAAAAATTCGCCTTCTGAATACATTTCAGAGGTCAATCGTGTTTTATAGCGCTATACGCTAACCCAAATTTGATATAAGATTGCCTGACCTCATGTTGCATGTGCATGTATTCGGCCGAAATTCAGGCAACTCAAGAATGACATGATTCCATCTTCACATGAGTGAATCAACTTAAACGGAGTACATATGCGCGTATTTGTTACAGGTGGTGCAGGATTTATTGGCAGCCATACTTGTTTGGCTTTGCTCAATGCTGGACACCAAGTTGTTGCGATTGATAATCTAAGCAATAGTAAAGAAGAATCTTTAGATCGTGTTGCAGAACTTAGCGGGAAACCAATTGAGTTTGCCAAAGTAGACTTGTTGGATCGAGCGCAGCTAGATGCTGCATTTGCAAAACACAAGGTTGATGCCGTGATCCACTTTGCGGCCTCCAAAGCGGTTGGCGAGTCGGTCGAAAAACCCCTCCTCTACTATCAAAACAACCTCTCTGGCACGCTCACCTTGATCGAGGTGATGCAGAAATATAACGTCAAAAAGCTGGTGTCTAGCTCATCCGCGACCGTTTACGGCATCCCAGACAGCCTGCCGTTGCGGGAAGATGCACCGCTCAAGGACGCAACCAACCCATACGGTCGCACCAAGCTGATGATTGAAAAAATCATGAGCGACATCCACCATGCGGACCCCAGTTGGAATATTGCGATGCTTCGCTACTTCAACCCAGTGGGCGCACATCCCAGCGGACATATTGGTGAGGACCCCAGCGGCATTCCAAATAACTTATTCCCTTACGTGACTCAGGTCGCCATCGGCCGACGTGACGAACTAGCCGTTTTTGGCAGCGACTACCCAACGACAGACGGCACGCCCGTTCGCGATTATGTTCATGTGGTTGATTTAGCGGAAGGCCATTTGGCGGCGCTGGATAATTTAACGGACGATCATGGCATCGAGGCGTACAACCTAGCCACAGGGACAGGCAGCACGGTACTCGAAGTCATTCACGCATTTGAAGCTGTATCGGGCGTCAAAATTCCTTATCGCCTTGTGGATCGTCGTGCTGGGGACATTGCATCCTCTTACGCAGATCCCTCTAAAGCGACGGAACGTTGGGGCTGGACAGCCAAGAAAACACTGCATGATATGTGTGCAGATGCGTGGCGCTGGCAACAGCAGAACCCAATGGGCTACGATTCAGCATAAATAGCTTTTTAAGTGGAAAGTGAGCCATAAAAAGTGGAAAGCAGATTCTTTCCACTTGGCACTTTCCACTTTCCACTGTTAATTAGTGCCGATTGAGGCCAACGAACGCAACGAGTTTGCTGTTTCTTTGACAGAGCGTACTCGAACCAGTTGATCGTGCCAAAAAGAGCTGCCCGCGCTGGCGGCGACCCCTGTTAACACAACGCCCCCAAACGAGAAAACTGAACTATCTAGCCACATTTGTGCGTCGGGTGACAAAATGGGTGCAAGCACAAGCAGCGCATTCAGGCGGAAGACAGAAGCAATGATAACGCCTGTAACGGCGGCAATACGCCGAATTCGGCCGATTCTCTCCCCCTGAACCGAATCATACTTTTGTCGCAGCACATACAGCTTAGACGCCAAATCCTGCTTGGTCATCGCCGCCTGCCGCGACATGCCAGTCAACGCAACCAGATCCTTACTCATCACCAGCATGGCGTCCGCGCCACGGGTAAATTCATCCAGCGTTACGTTAAATTCCTTCGCCAAATTATGGATCGTCGCTAGCTGCATATCAGCCTGCGACTTTGCTGGAACCCAGTACGCAATATCGCGCATCGCCTGATCAGGCGAAATATGCCTGTCCTGAATGTCCATAAACGCCAGCCATTCATGTGAGCCAATTTTTTCATTAAGCCAACGGTTATTTTTGATGGAAGACAGAATCGTCTCCACCACAACAGACACCAACGTTAGGAAAGCAAAAAACGCTCCGAGCGTCCCAACGATCGAAAAAACATCATTGATCTCGTTCATGCGAATCTCCAAGTAGGCAACTGATTCTGAACATCGCGAACTAGCATGCGTGCCGCACTTGCGACGAATCACCAGCATGATACAAACCTGCGAACCGCCATGCAATGAACAGTCACAAATCACGAATCAAGGCACTCGTTTACAAACGCTTACTCAAAATCGTTCTCTACAATAGCAGCAAGAGCGACGCATCGGTTGCCAAAAAGCGGCAAAATGTTGTGAGCCGATAGTTGCTCAATACTACCTAAATATAAGATTGTGGTACTTCTAATAATCAGCTTTTAGTATAGAGTGCTTTCTATAATTGTCAACGCAATTTTCACGCAAGGAGGCGGTCAAAAACGGGCGTATCACCCCTGAATAGGCGCAGAGCGAGACGAATGGACACAAAATGTGTTCACTCTCAAGGAACACAGCATCTACTGGCAAATTTAGAGATGGGTGCGTTTCACATGCGTTGAAACACACCCTTTTGTGATCTTTCGCCCCTAATTTAGCGATTCCATTGCACAACAATCATCGAGTGTGGCGGCAGGGTCACACGTGGCCACTCGCCCATATTGCGCTGTTCGCTGCGGATGCGAACGTTTTCGCCCAGTTCGTTGTTCGCCCGAATATTGTTTGCCGTCAGCGTGTGAATTGTTGCGTTGCTAGTTTGGCGATGCGGCAGTTCAAGCTGCACCGTTTGCGGAGCGTTCAAATGCAGATTAAACAGCACAATCGAATATTGATTGCCCCAACCACGATATGCGAACGACTGAACATAAGGCACGTGCATCGTCTGCGGGATACCGTTGATCGGCGGTTGCGTCCATTTGGGATTTGATCCGCTTTGGATCGTTTCGACCATATCACCACGAATCGCCATGTTCGCCATTTCCATGCCGAGCCAGCCGGGGCGTTTACGCTGCGTTGCTTCAACATCGCGCAACAAACCCCAAACGCGATCCCATTGCCCAGGACGCACAGGTTTTGAATATTGCGCGGCGGTAAAGGCAGCTTGCTCATTGACACCCAAATCGCGTTGATACGTCAGCATATGCAGCGGCAGCGCCAACCCTGTTCCAAGGCTCGTATACCATTCGTTGCGCGTGTGCAGCGGCGCATTTTGTGGGCGCAGTTGTGTGTTCACCTCATAAACTACCATGTCGGTGCGCTGCCCACCCCAATTGTCTATGCTCTGACGACTGCGGAACATGCGCCCGTAGGTTGCCACATCCTGCATTGCGCTTGCAAAAATGGGCTGGAACAACTGCTCATTGGTGTGATATTGCTGAATATCGCCAAAATAGGGCGCGACGCCGATCGCATTGTGGTTGCCTAAACGACGTTCGATCTGGCCCTGTAGGTCAGGGTGATTCACCTGCCCGCTGATGATCAGATTAAACTTGTTGGGGTTGAAAAAAGGTGCGCCACGCATGAGAGCAAAGCGACGGCTAGCGGCATCGGCCGTTCCAATCGCCCCACCCATCGCGAACCCTTGCCCCGGCTGATTATCAGCATTGAAGCTCCACAGTTCGTTCCCATATTCAAGGTGGATTTTGTGGAAAACGTGGGTCCACGGCTGCGGCTGGCCGAGCGCGGCGCGGCGGTTGGCGTAGGGATGTGAGCCAGCGGGCGCAGAAAGGTAGGCGATGAAGTTCTGAATTTCGGCCGAACTCCAAGTCGGCGGAATCACATACCACGGCTCAGACCCCACCACCTTCGACAGCATCAAAAACTCATGCAGCGAATAATGCCACTCCTTCGGCAGTTTGTGCGGGTG
>JBMZDF010000413.1:0-5719 GCA_049614105.1 Promineifilaceae bacterium (SeqCode) | reverse complement strand
TTCAGAGCGATTTTAACGAGGCTTCATAGATAGTTGGGAAATGGAATTGTATGAACCCCCATACACAACAAAAAACGGCTCACTCCACGTGGTAAACTGGTCGATTAGAGGACCAAAAAGTGATTTATCTGCTGTCTCAAGGAAATTTGGTCAATTTGGCGGCTGGAGATGGAAGCCTGATTGAGGTAATGGATCTGGGGCTGGCTTTGCAGTTGTTGAGTCTTGCTTATCTGGCAAAAAATGCCGATTCGCTCGCTTTCTTTCATCATGATGTTTTATTCGGCCCCTCTTGGGATTATTCCAACACTTTTTCCCTCTTGTGCTCTCTGATTAGCTGGTGAATATATTCACGAGCCGCTTTGTTTTCTGGCGAAGACAGAATATCTTCACCAATTGGTTTCGGTGCACAGGGGACATAGCCGAGAGGTTCCATTAGGTCATTGAATGATTCGGGCGCTTCATCAAATGGCTGAATTGCAGCATAGATAAATGGAAAATTGCCCTGTGTCACAGCAGCATAATCACACCAATCAATGAACTTACTATTTAGGCGGGCTTGATCCTGCACGATGTAAATACGATACCCCCGAATCCTCTTGTCCTCATAGTATAATTTTTTAAGTATGTTACTTATAACCTTGAAAACTTCTTCACAGTTCCCCAAATCACCAACTGACGATTGATGTACAAAAGCACGTTCATTTTCTTTAATCATTTTAGCCAATCAAATAGTTTCCGCTAGCACACGGTGAATCTCAACCATTGCAAATGTGTCTAGCCGACAATATGCAAGTAGCGCCTGACGCACTTGCTCTTTGATTTCACCCTCTGGCAAGTGAAGCAGCCGATTCCATTCAGCCTGTGCCATCGGGCCATCTTGGACATCCAAAACACTGTAGCTGAGATGTGGCACAAGAACGGGCAGCACACGTTTGAGCGAGGTGGAGCCGCCAAAACGGTAGTCAAAATAATGTTTGGCGAAGATGGCGTGTTGATCCCAGATTCGGCCGATAATTCCCGCCACAACCTCCGCATAAACAGGAAACGTCGTCGCCAACTCTTGTAACAAACTTCTCTCGTACCCAGCATTGTAGACCACAATCGACCCCGCCGATCTCAACACATTCAGGAGATTCGTTAGGAACGGCAATCTGGGATCAGATTGGTCTACATGCAAATATTCGCTATGCAGAAGGTCGCCATTTTCCTCAAGCACATGGCAACTCCAATGAAACGGCAGGCGCTGGTGCGGGCGGCACTGATCAAAGCGCGGAATGCCTGGGTTGTCTGCTTCAAAGTCTAGAAAGAAAATAGGGTAGGTAAGCTGGTCAAGCGCGGCGCGGATTTTCGGCCGATCGGCGACCGTTTGCGCCCCCAACATCCCATCAACATATAGTTGCTGTTTGTCCGTTAGGTTAAACTCCGCTGGCAAATCGTCCAGATGCTCAATGCCAGCCGCCACCAGCGACTTCAGCTTTTGACCCGACAAACGGGGAATCGCATACACACATTTATCATCTAAATGCTTCCAACAGTGCGGCTTGAAGTCGCATCGTTTGCAGCGTGTGTCAAGCGCCGTGACGGGCTGTGTGCGGCTCTCAAGCGTTGGCTTGATGCGGGTAAGCTGATCGGCGATTGTGGGTAATAATTGCTCACTTTCGGCCGAAATATCAGTCATCATAAACAGCTCATCCAGATTTGGATGTACGCACTGTTTGTTCAAATGCATCACGCTTACCTGCGCCACATCTATCCTAGCCCCGCGCAACACATAGAGCTGAATTGCTGCATCAACCAAATACTCTCGTTTAACGCTACCGCTTTGCTTCACCTCGATCATGTGCCAGCGACCGTCGGGCAGCTTACGCAAAATATCGACGCGAATCCGAACGTCATCATATTGAAATGTCGCCTCAAATAAGGTTGTGGTGTCGCCGCGCATCAAATAATAGGTATCGAGTTCGGGCGATGGCTCCCAATCAACAAGCACCCCATCGGGAAAATGTGTGCGGGCTAGCTCGCCTATTTCGATGCCGCGTTTGAACAGCAGTTCGGACATGGCGGATGGTGGTGGGATGAGATTCGGCCGAAATTTACTGAGCCACAGCCGCCGCTGGCAAAACATCCCCGCCTTGATCTGTGATTTATTCAACATAGTCGCCCTTTATTGGGATCAAACTGCACACTGGTTGGCGCAGTACGTTGGTTTCATGATGTCGCAACTCGGCCAATAGCTGCGGGATCGGCAGTCCAATCACCCAGCAAACTCGCCTTATCGACATCAATTATCCGCATACGCTCCAAACGTGCGAATCAACCTGTTTCTTAGATCATGATTAATCATTGACGAAACCTCAGAGGTTTTTGTACACACGCCAGAATCGCCGACAACAAACCTCTGAGGTTTATGGATCGATCCCGCATATTTGGTGAATTTGCAGCCGTACAGCAGAATAGTAGCACTATGAAAGCTGTCTATTACTCTGAATTTGGAAAACCTTTGGAAATTGGAACCCTGCCAGATCCAACGCCATCCCCTGATGGCGTTGTTGTTGAGGTCAAAGCGACGGGCGTTTGCCGTAGCGATTGGCATGGCTGGATGGGCCACGACTCGGACATTAAGGTGCTGCCCCACGTGCCGGGGCATGAGTTGGCTGGGATTGTTGTCGCAGCGGGAAAGGATGTGAAAAACTGGAAGCAGGGCGACCGCATCACCGTTCCGTTTATCGCAGGATGTGGCGTTTGTGAAGAATGTCAAACGGGCAATCAACAGGTTTGTCCTTCCCAACTCCAGCCGGGCTTTACACACTGGGGTTCCTTCGCCGAATACACGACCATCGCCTATGCGGACAGCAATCTCGTTGCGCTGCCCGAGGAAATCGACTTTACCGCCGCCGCGAGCTTGGGCTGTCGTTTTATCACCTCGTTTCGGGCGATTGTCGATCAGGGGCAGGTTAGAGCGGGGCAGTGGGTCGCCATTCACGGCTGCGGCGGGGTTGGTTTGTCGGCAATCATGATCGCCAATGCGCTGGGTGCAAATGTGGTCGCTGTTGATATTGATGATCGAAAGTTAGCCTTTGCCAAGTCGCTTGGGGCGGTTGCGGGTGTGAATGGGAAGGGGAAATCTTCGGCCGAAGTTGTTGAAGCGGTACATGAGATTACAAATGGCGGCGCACATGTCTCAGTCGATGCGCTCGGACACCCAACTACCTGCTATAACTCGGTTGCGAACCTGCGCCGACGAGGCAAACATATCCAAGTTGGCATCATGGCGGGAGACCACGCCAACGCCAACATCCCGTTAGGGCGCATCATGTCGTGGGAGCTTGAAATAATCGGTAGCCACGGCATGCAGGCACATCGCTTCCCAGAAATGCTGCGCATGATTCGGGCGGGTAAGCTTCAGCCAGAACGCTTGGTTCAACGCACAATTTCGCTTGAAGAATCGGTGGAAGCATTGATGAACATGCCAAAGTTTGAAGGGTTAGGCGTTACGGTGATAGATCGCTTCTAAGTAGATCGACCCCTTGGGGGAATTAATGCCCAGCCGATGTATCGAATAGAGCAACAGGCGTGAGCGTTACGCTTGTTGCTTACGCTGCACGTATGTTTCGGCCGTTACCTTCGTAATTCGCAACGCCAAATTAATCGCCAGAACAAAGGGCGTAAAGTACACGATCTGATCTGGCACTTTGAATCGGCTCACCGATATGGTTACCGCTGCCAACTCTTCCTCAAGCTCGATCCCCTCTTGCAGCATCTCTGCCAAATCTGACTGAATTATGTAACCACTAAAGTGGCTGGCTAACTTAATTTCTTTCTCTATCGTGTTAGTATACTCGCTGTAGGGACGACTTTCCGCCATTGTGAGTTGAAGCTCTGTCAAATACTTGTAGCGTGCAGTCAACAGGCTTGGTTCTATCTGTTCTGAGTCTTCCACTCTGGATGCTTCCTCTATCATCAGAATGGTGTCCTGTAATTCGATGTTGATCAGGTTAAATAGCCACGCTTGATGGGAGTCATATTCGGCCGAAAGTAACTGCTCTAACACCTTCACTTCCTGGTTCGTCTCATCATGTTGATAGCTTAACGCAACCGTTGCCAAGCTGACGATCGCTATCAAATACCAAATATAGTCTGTTGCTTTCCAAAAATAAATCGATTTATTACGCCAGCGCGTCAAAAGTAAGCCATGGAAAATCAGAAGTGCAAAAACAAATAAAACAAAAGTGACAATCAGATCAGACATGCGAAATATTGGTCAATCCAAAAAACGCCGAGAAAATGGTCGTTTTGAACTATAAACTATGCAACTATCCGTTGCGGTACATCAATCACCGTCACGGTATGATTTGTGATCTCGAAAATGCGTTCAACATCTGAGCGGGCGATCGAAAGCGTGTTTGTGTTGACAAGCGGGTGACATTTGAGACGATCGGCATCCCAAACCGCTCGATCAACAATTACCTCGACCGCCGCGTCTGTGTCATTGAGAATTGCCAGCAGGCTAACCGAGCCAGGTTTAATGCCCAAGTAGGTCATCAAGCGGTCAGGTGATGCAAACCCCAGCCGCTTGACGCCCAATGCTGCGGCCAACTTCTTTAGATCGACACTTTTGTCGTAGCCGATCACAACCAAAAAATGGCGGTTTCCTTTTTTGGTGCGGATAAAGAGATTTTTTGTTTCAGCGCCTGCGATGGGCGGCACTTTCTCTTGCGCCTCCGCAACAGTGTAGACGGGCGGGTGATCAACTCGATCATATTCAATATTATGTTGTTGTAAAAAGGCGAAGATATCCATATCAATCGGCGTTTAGTTTGAAAAGGGAGTATTTTTTAGCGAGGCGTTCGAGCGATTTAGCTAGATAATGCTGCTATAACGCCACATGATACGCGGGGATGCGTTTGTTTGGCGAGGTCACGTGCAGTGTTGGAAAGTGGGTTCGAGACTGGTCGCGAACCTGTATATTATTGCTTGGATTACTTTTTTGAGCGATGTAGAGACGATCCCCATCCATGACGGATAGGGTAGCCATTTCGCTCGTTTCATAATCCTTATTCAACCCCGACATATTTGTGCATTTGCACACTGAGTCGCCAGCCTCTTTGTTGAACGGTATCGATACAAATTTGAGTTGCTTTTGCACTCTGACTAATTGGTTGAAGGCATATTTGTAGGTTAGATTTGGGGGTAAACGTGCCCAATAGCTCATCAAGCAAGGTTATATCGCGCTGACGACCAACAACATGTTTGAGTTCATCCGCACTCGCTAATGCTTTTGTTTGCACGATTTTTCCGCCAGGCATGTTGAGTTTGGGTGATACACAGACCCAATCGATGCCTGCGTTGATATGGCCTAATTCAGTCCCGCTTGTTTCGATAGCAACTTGATAGCCTGTCGACTGAAGTTGCTGAACAAGCCATTTCACATCAAATTGAGCTGGCTCACCACCCGTTAGGAGCACCCATTTTGGGCCAGGGTGCTCACGAATAATGTAGTCACAGATTTCTTTGGCCGAAAGCCGAACGTACTGAATTGTTGCACCTAAAGCTTCATCTAAGGTTGATACTTCTTGTTTCGTATCAAACTCCCAAGTTTCTTTGGTATCGCACCAAGGGCAACCAACGGCGCAGCCGTGTAGGCGCAACAACACCATCGCAACACCTGTTTGTACCCCTTCACCTTGAACACAAGTATAAATATTGTTAACGGGATAAG
>JBMZDF010000412.1:0-5721 GCA_049614105.1 Promineifilaceae bacterium (SeqCode) | reverse complement strand
GATTTGACAGGTTGTGAAATGACAGACGTTGATTCAGCCGCCTCCAGCCCCGCCACTTGCTTGCTCACCTGCACATGCACAGGCCCAGGACGCCCCGCCATTGTCAACGCAAGCGCAGCATCAAGTGACGCAGCGGCATTTTCTGGCGATAGATCAAACGAGCCTTTGGTGATGGGGGCAAAAATAGCGAGCTGGTCGATTGTTTGATGGGTGTGCGTCTCGGCTAGCTCATGCCACATTCGCGCCGTGAGAAAGAGAATCGGTGCGCGATCCAAATAGGCATGACCGATTCCTGCGGCAGCATTGGTTGCCCCCGGCCCCAGCGTGGTCAGGCACACGCCCGGCTTGCCCGTGATCCGCGCATTGGCATCCGCCATGTAAACGGCTGAGGCTTCATTATGAACGAGCACAAACTCGATCCCGAATTTTTGCAGCGCCGCCAAAATCGGCACGCTTTCCCCACCTGGGAGGCCAAACACGGTTGCGATGCCTGCTTGGGCAAGCTTTGATGCGATTATTTCTGCGACGGTGCTCATTTGTTGAACCTTGCGAAGTTGAAAGAGGAGAGATCGATGGTGCTTTTGTTTTCTAGCATGAGTTGGGCGGCCGATTCGCCGATGGCGGCCGAATGTTTGAAACCATGACCAGAGCAGGGGGAAACGATCAGCACGCGCTCGCTGTCAGGATGCCAATCGATGATAAAGTGCTCATCGGCCGTGACGGTGTATAGGCAAGCCTCTGCGCCGATGCAGCGTTTTGTGACGCCCAGTAGGTTGCGCGGAATGAAACGGTCTGCAAACGCCTCAATTTCAGCCTGCGTGATGCTGCGCGGCACGGTGTCTGGGTCGCAGGGATCATGAAATTGTTCGGTCAACAGTTTGATCGCTGGTTTATGTCCTTTCGCAATGGGAAATGCGCCAAAGTAATCTTCTTTAGTTGAGTCGATCCAAAGCAAGAATGGGAAGTTCTCGACGCTGAACAGATCCAAATCCTCAACCTCAAACCAGTACATTACCTGCCGATAAACGCCCAAGGGAGCTTGCAAATGTTTGGGCAGAAACGAGTGAACCCATGCGCCTGCGGAAACGATCACGTTTTCGGCGCGGTAGCTGCCCTGATCGGTTGTGACAGTGACGCTGTGGGCGTCGTGTTTGAGATTGAGAACGCGTTCGTTCGGCCGAATCTCCGCCCCCAACGTCCGCGCAAGCCCCAATTGTCCACGAATCGCTACCTCAGGATCGACGATGCCCCCGCTCGGTTCAAAATAAGCATGCGACTTATCAGTGATCCGAACAAGCGGGTGGCGGTGTCGCACTTCGGCCGCGCTCAGAACCTCGTGAGGCACGCCGTATTGTTGTGCCAATTCGGCCGAACGCTGCACAAAATCGCCACCATGATGCCAGCCAGCGCCGCCACCCTTGGGGCAAATGATATAGCCACCGCTTTCATACAGCATCGGATTGCCAGTCTGTGACGTTAACTCATGCCAAATTTCATGCGTGCGGGCAACCAACGGTACATATTCAGGTCCCTCGCCAACCGCCAGCCGCGTGACGCGCGATTCACCGTGGGTTGATCCGTTTGTGTGGGGTGGGTCAAACCGATCGATGCCAAGCACGTTTGCACCGCGTTTTGCTAATTGATAGAGGGCCGCGCTGCCCATGCCACCTAAACCGATAACAATTGTGTCGTAACTCATGTGCCAAGTCCCCTTAAAGATAACAGTTGAACGGACAGCTTGCCCGTTTAGAAAATATGTTGAACGGACAGCCTGTCCGTTTGGAAAATATGTTGAACGGACAGCTTGTCCGTTCGTAAGACACACAGACTGGCAGTCTGTGCAACGTAGTTGTTGAACGGACAGCTTGTCCGTTCGTAAGACACACAGACTAACAGTCTGTGCAACATAGTTGTTGAACGGACAGCTTGTCCGTTCGGGTTAATTTTAGCTGAGTTGTTAGAGGTGGGTAAGTTTCGGCCGAAATTGGCAACTAAATACAACAGATTCCCATCTAACCCGTAAAGCATCACAAGCGACCAACCCGTATTGGGTTGCTGCAAAGTTTGTTATCATTGATAGTCATCGTTCAAAAATGTGCAAAACTCGCCTTTTTGAACATTATTCTGGAGACCTTAGATGCGAATCATCTTATATTTGGGCAAGGGCGGCGTAGGTAAAACAACAACGGCGGCGGCAACTGCCGTCCGTAGTGCTGAAATGGGCTATCGAACGCTCGTTGCCAGCACCGATATTGCCCACAGCCTTGCCGACGCGCTCGATATTGAGCTAAGTGACGAACCCACCGAAATTGCTCCTAACCTGTGGGCGCAAGAAATTAGCGCCGTGGCTGATATTTACAAGAAGTGGGGGACGCTGCAAAAGTTTGTCTCAGGTATGGTGGCGAATAGTTCGGGATTTAACAAAGTTGTGGCGGATGAGCTGTCTGCGATTCCGGGAATGGACGAAATTGTGAGTCTGCTGCACATCAACAAGCAGGCGCAAGAGGGCAACTTTGATCGTGTGATTATTGACGCCGCGCCAACGGGCGAGACGATCCGTCTGCTCACCATGCCCGATACGTTCCGCTGGTATGCAAGCCACGCGCTCAATATGGATGGCGCACGCATGGCGCGAGCTATTCGCCCCTTTGCTGGACGTTTGCTCAAAGGGCCAATGGAACTGGTTAAATCGCTTGAGAACCTTGATGAGGGCACACGCGAATTGAAAGAGGTGCTTAGCAACCCAGACATTACCAGTTATCGTGTGGTGGTGCAGCCTGAAAAAATGATTGTGCGCGAGGCGCAACGAGCGGTTAGCTATTTGGCGCTGTTTGATTATCCTGTGGACAGCGTCATGATTAATCGCGTGTTGCCTGCCAGTGCCAACGAGGGCGAATTTTTCCAAAAACGGTATGCAATTCAGCAGAAGTACATGGATTATATTGAAGATTCGTTCCAGCCAATCCCGCTTTGGACAACACCATATTATGATCACGAGGTTGTTGGGATTGAGGCGCTGAGCCGTTTGGCAAGCGACTGTTTTGGTGAGTCAGACCCCGGCACGATTTTCTACCGTGGTCAGCTTCAGAAAATTGTGGACAACAAGGACGGTTCATTCACCTTGTGTCTGCCGTTGCCTTTTGTGAAGGGGGGTGACATCAAATTGCGCAAGCGCGGCGATGAGATGTTTATCACCGTTGGCAACTTTAAGCGCGAAATGATTTTGCCCTCCGTGCTGGCAAAAATGAAAACGCGCGGCGGTCAGCTTTCTGATGGCGTGCTGGAAATCACGTTCATTGATCCGAATCCTGTGCGAGCGTAACGCCGCTAGCTGAATCAGCGTGCGGGCATCAATTCTGCGAGCACAACAGCTTGGACTTCATCGCGGATCTTCTGGATATGAGTATGCAGAAGTTGTCCTGCTAACGCGCTGTTGCGTGCTCTCAGGGCTGCCAAGATTGTTTCGTGCTCTGCTATTGAATTATGCATGTGCGCGACACCTGGCACATAGGTATACCAGAGGCGGTTGGTTTGTGCATAGAGCATGATCAGCGTGTCAATTAGATATTTCTGATTGGATGCGGTGAACATAATCTCATGACATTTACGGTCCGCCTCAACTAATTCTTCAAGCGTTGCGTTTGCCCCTTTTTTATTGATGTCATCCAACACCTGTTCCATCTGATCCCAATGCGCTGGCTTCCCTCGCTGGGCAGCCAGTTTTGCAATATAGGTTTCAAGTAAAAGGCGATTGTCAAAAATTTGTGACAGATCGCCAATACTAATTTCAGTCACGAATGTACCGCGCCGAGCAACGATAGAAACGAGCTTGTCACGTTCTAGCCGCTGAAGCGCCTCGTGGATTGGCCGCCGACCAATGCCAAGCTCAATCATGAGTTCAGCCTCGTTTATCACCGTTTTGGGCGGGTAAGCTAGCGAAACGATGCGCTGCTTTATGATGTTGTAGGCTTGATCAGTTAACCGCATAGTGTCGTGATTGATGTTGAATAGACAGGTTATGAGTGTCTAAACCTTCTAAAGGGTGAGAACTGCGCTTTGGAAGGTGTCGTTTACAAGGTTAATAATCGGCCGAAACCCTCAATTGGCGCCATATACCCAGCCAGCCGCAGCGCATCCCACGCCAAAGCTTGGTTACTTGCCACAACGGGAATACCCAGCGCCTGCTCCAATGGTTCCAAAATAGAAGATGTTCGCAATCCTGTGCAAGAGATGAAAACGCCGTCTACATCGGCCATTTGTCCCAATGCTAAGGCGGCGTCATAGACCGCTTGCGGCGGCACACGACAGATTTGCGGATCACCGGGCTGGTCAAAGCTACCCTTGACGACTAGCTCAAACCCCTGTCCTTCAATGTAACGTTCAACCACTTCGTTTACTTCTGCGATGTAGGGTGTGAGCAACGCAATGCGCTGACAGCCCATTTTTTGCAGCCCTTTTAGCCCTGCTGTGATCGGGTCGGTAACGGCTACATTGGGGCGTGCCTCGCGTATTTTGGCTTCTACCACATCGGCCCCAATCGTCATCGTGCCAGAGGTACAACCATAAATAATTACGTCAAGGTGGTCATCGGGCAAAATGCCAGCCGCCACATCGGTCATGCCGTGTTCCATTTGGGCAAGCGATTCGATATTGACTACATTGGGCATCGGAATACGATTGACATAGACGCCAATGCCTTCATGTGGCAAAAACCGCTTTAACTCAGGTTCTAGGGTAACATCGCTGGCAAGTGCGACGACACCAATCGCAGCTTGGTGTGCGGCACCATCGTCTAGTGTGCATGGCATACTGATCCAAGTTGTATTGTCCATAGTATCAATTCCTGTTCGATAAATAATTGACGGCGATTTGCTGAAAAATTTCGGCCGATTTCACCACTTTCTCAATAACAGCATACTCATCCCGCGCCCCACTCATGCCCAATTCGCCGGGGCCGAAAATGATGCGCGGAATATCAAGTGCAGGCGTAAAAATTACCGCATCGGAATAGTAAAAAACGCCACCTGGCGCGGATGTCTCTCCAAGATGCGTTTGGCAAGCCTGTTGGCACAAGTCAACCAGCCAGTGATCAACAGGCAACTCAATAACAGGCTTCAAGTCAATTGTCTCGAATGTGATTTCGTCCCCTGCAAACTGCTGCAAGGCGGTCTGCATCGTTTCCACATCCATGCTGGGCAAAAAGCGAATGTCGATGGCGCATTCCGCATGATCGGGCGTTTGGTTAACGGCCGTGCCGCCTGAAATCAGGCCGACGCTGATAGTTGGCTGTCCTAACAGCGGATGTGATGGCACATCGAATGTAAATGACGGCAGCCGTTGGATAAAATCGACTAGCTTGAGAATGGCATTTGTGCTGTTTTTCGTGCCAGCCTTGATGCCTGACCCATGCCCTGCCTCTCCCTTGGCAACCGCTTTGACCCACCATGTTCCCGCCTCAACCGTCAGAAGTTGTAGCGAGGATGGTTCGCTGACAATGATTGCACCAGCATCGTGCAGCGCATCGCCCCTCACCATTTGTTTTGCGCCTAAGCAGTTAGAGCTTTCGCCTGCGGTGAAGGCAAGAATCAGATCGCCTTTGAACTGATTCTTGCAAGCGACTAGCTTTTTTGCGGCGATCATCATCGCCGCCATGCCGCTTTTCATGTCAGATGCACCGCGTCCGTACAGTTTGCCATCTTCGACTTCGCCTGCGAAAGGGGG
>JBMZDF010000411.1:0-5726 GCA_049614105.1 Promineifilaceae bacterium (SeqCode) | reverse complement strand
CCTACAATCATCCGGCAGCGATTATGCATATATCCGGTTTGCCAAAGTTGGCGCATGGCGGCGTCAACGACAGGGTAGCCAGTTTTTCCTTGTGTCCATGCGTTGAATTCGGCCGAAATATTACGCCACTTAATCTGATCGTAAATCGGCCGAAAACTCCCCTTTCGCACGTGCGGAAAATGAAACAAAATCTGCTGATAAAACTCACGCCAAACCAACTCCGAGAGCCAAATCTCCGCCTCTTTGCGCACCTTGTCATCTGACGCCCTGCTGATCGCATCGATAGCCGCCACAACCGCCTGCCGCGCCGACAGCATGCCAAAACGCAAATAGGGCGACAAGCTGGCTGTGCCTTTAGCCGCCATCAGGTCGCGCTTGCTGTTGTATTGATAGATACGGTGGCTGGTAAACAGTTGGAGCCGCCGCTGTGCTTCCGCTTCGCCGCTGGGGAAGTTTTTTATCGATTCGGCCGAAACTAGAAGCGGATCGGTTGGAACGCCGCTGGGGGTTGGGATGTGTTGGGGGGCTGGAATAAGTTGTTGGCGACGCGGCAGCGGCAGTTTGAGCCAGGTTTTTTTGAAGGGGGTGAATACGGTGTAGGTTCCACCTGCTTTCTTCTCGACAGCTTCAGGCTGGCGGACGGTGAGACCTTGGGTGAGGGTGAGGGGCATTTCGGCCGAAACACCCGCATCGCGCCTAACCGCATAAGGAGAATAATCGCGCTCAGCCACAATCTCGTCTGCGCCTGTCTCAGCCATCAAGCGTGCCAAAACTGTTTGCGGGTTGCCTTTTCGGACAACTAAATAGCTCCCTCGCTGTTTCAAATCATCATCTAACGCCCGCAACCCCGCCAGCATAAACGCATAGCGCCGCGAACTAAATGTGGGCGCGGTTAAAATTGACGGATCAAGAACAAAGCACGGCACAACTTGATCCGCACACGCCAGCGCAGCCGCCAGCGCCTGATTATCATGCAGCCGCAAATCTCGGCGCAGCCACCACAAAACAACTTTCATACTCAATTGGTTAATTCGTTCGGATTTTTAGGCGACAAGAACAGATGCCTATGCAGAGGAAAACATATCAGACAAAGATGAAGCCCTATTCACTCCGTCATCTGTCATTCAACATTCTTCATTTCTTGCTTCGTTTTCTATGGCGCAAGCCCAATCCACAAATGCTCTTCATCACCGCTCAACAGAGGAGCTGACGGCGCTTGGGGCAGGTAAATGCTGCTGCGAATCGTATGATAAAGGGTGCTAGCACGATCGACTAACTCCTCGCGGAGTTCAGAAACATACTCACGAGGCCAGTTTGAGTCTGGTTTTTG
Source organism: Promineifilaceae bacterium (SeqCode) (assembly GCA_049614105.1). Lineage (GTDB taxonomy): Bacteria > Chloroflexota > Anaerolineae > Promineifilales > Promineifilaceae > CALECP01. The sequence goes on along the minus strand of JBMZDF010000411.1, from coordinate 4,396 downwards.
GATAGGTAAGATGGTTAGGAGTGTTTCAGACATTTGCTTATCCTCTATCAATTGCGACGTCAAATACTGACAGTACGCGGAAACTTCATGGGAAGTGTAAAAAAATCTGTGTAAATGTTCTGTTAGAACGCTTACAATGCTCATTATTAGCTTAGACCGATTTGTCTACATGCTAGTCACAAATTGAGAACAACTCACAGAAATTGTTTAGCTTTTGGTCAGTCAGATTTACAAGAAATCTGACTGACTGTTTACGCCACAAGTAGGTTACGCAGGGCCGTTTCTGCATCTGAATAGAGGAAGCGATAGCCTTGACCAAGCAATCGTTTTGGCAACACGCGCTGTCCTTCAAGCACAACGGCCGACATTTCACCCATTAATAATTTGAGCGAAATAGCTGGGACGCTCAGCAAAGACGGTTTGCCCATCACCGTACCGATTTTACGTGCCATCGTGATATTTTCGATAGGCGATGGCGCTGTCATGTTGTAAACGCCGTTTGACGCACTGTTTTCCATCAGCGCACGTATCGAGCGCACCAAGTCAAACTCATGAATCCAAGACATCCATTGCTCACCTGAGCCAAGGCCGCCACCTGCGAACATGGTGAAGGGCATCACGAGTTTGGGCAGTGCGCCGCCGTCGTTGCTTAGCACGATGCCGATCCGCATAACGGCGCGGCGGACACCCATCGCTTCGACTGCGGCGGTGGAGGTTTCCCATTGATCGACCACTTCTGCTAAAAAGCCTGAGCCGACGGCGCTTGTTTCATCAAGCACCTCGGCTTCACGGTCGCCATAAAAGCCAACGGCAGACGCTTGCAGCAGGATCTGTGGTTTGTTGGTCGCTTGTTTGATTGCTTCAACAACCGCTTTGCCAGCGTTGACGCGGCTGTTGATAATCATCTCTTTACGAGGAGGCGACCAGCGGGCATCTGCAATCCCTGCCCCTGCGAGGTTGATGATGGCGTGCGCACCATCGGCGTGTTCACCCCATCCATCGGCCGAAACAGCATCCCACTGGACAATTTTGATCCCAGGCATACTGCTTGCATGTTTTTTTGGATTGCGGCTTAACACCACAACGTCATAATCGTTTGATAAGTTGGCCGCAAGTGCTTTGCCAATTAATCCTGTTCCGCCTGTAATGATGACTGTTGCCATTGATACTGTTCCAGCTTAACTGTTTAAGATGCCGCTCATCCATTTGGTTAGGACAAGTCCGCGTTTATCCATCGCTTCATCGGCCGCAATCCGATATGAATCGACATATTTATAAAGAATAACCTTAGGCAGACGGTAGCTGTAATTCATAAGCAGCCCTTCTACCCAGTTGAGATCGTTACCGACAAAGGAAATATCGCCCAGCGTTAGTGCTGCGATGATGCAGCGCGAGAAATCGCGGTTGGCGCTTGACAAATAATTGTGCGGGATGCCCGTGTCTGACATTAAATCCCACACTAACGACTCGATCTTAGCCTTGCGGTCGAGATAGTGGTCTAGCGACTTGAGATATTCATCATCGCTAAGACGCCCCACATTGGTATAAGCAGGCGTATTGGCGATCAAATTTTCGATTTGAAGCGGCGCTTTTTCCAGCGTTGTGCCTAAGAAATAACCCGGAATACGGTCGCGCAACCCAGTTAGATTGTTGAACACCATGCCGCCAAATGCGAGAGGGATATTTTCGCGCTCTAGTACTTCAGCCATGCGGTATAGCGTGGCGGCCGTATGGAGCGTTTGCGCCGTCAAAATGACCAGCTTTGGCTCGGTTGAACGCACCGTTGCTTCTAAACGTGCAACGGGAACATTGGCCCCAAGATAAAGCCCATCCCAACTGCGCCGACGCAACAAGAGCGTAAGCAACAAGGCTGAGAAGGTGTGTTCTTCGTCAGGTGCGCAGCCGATTAGGAGACGCCCTGGGCGAGTTGGGGGTGGCGTTGCGGCAAGCAGCGCTTCGATACGACGTACCGCCAGCGCCGAGGCAAAGTGCTCTTGCTGTGCCGTGATGCGCCCTTCATACCAGCCCATACCGATCTCTGCGAGACCTTTTTGCAGCAGTTGGGTGCAGACCGTTTCGGGTGGAAACATAGCCAACGCCTGAGAGATGATAGTTTCGGCCGATTGCTCGTTAAAGTTGATGCAGGCGTCTATCCACCCACTACACATTTGATTTAACGTTGAGCCAGTCGTCACAGGAGCGGGCTGGGCTTCTTGCGAGGCAAGCGGAAGCTCGATCAGCGGATCGTGTCCCATTTGCTCATATTGATGCCAAAGATCAACCGCGCGGCTGATACTCAGACCTTCCTCTTGCCGTGTGATCAGCCATTTGAGCGTGTCGATATCGCGCTGTGAGTAGAGGCGATGTCCACCTGCCGTCCGATCAGGATTCGGTAGACCATAGCGACGTTCCCACGCGCGTAAGGTATCTGGTTTTAGATTGGTTTCTTGGACAACCGCTTTCAAATTGTACGTGGCAGAATGTCCGTTCTTTGTAGAAACCCGCGTCATTATTTGCTCCGGTTAGCCCGACTTATATCTGATGGACTAACGCATTGAACTGTTAGCAGCGAATTGATATTTGCTGACACGACTATAATCATACACCATTTGCCCACCTTTCATCAACTATTTGGTCGATAAAAAGTGGACAAATCTGCAAATTCGCATATTTTGTCCAGATTTTCTAAGGTTTAGGTGATTTGAGTGGTAAGTGAAAAGTGGTGAATGCTGTACACTTTTTAGCCGTTGTCGCGTTGTGCGATATCTCACCAGACGCGGCAGAGCAATCCTTTTAGGTAAAATGATTCGGGGAAGGTGATCAAGGTTGGGTGATCGGACGCTTGGGTAAGTGGCTGCACGATTTGGGCGCTGCGTTTGGCATCAACCGCTGCGCCAAAGACGATTTTTTGGAACAATTCGGCCGAAATTGCCCCCGAACAAGAAAAAGTTGCCAACAATCCATTGGGTCGCAACATTCTCATCGCCAGCCAGTTCAAATCTTTGTAGCCACGAGACGCCTTATCGACATCGCGAGGCGAATGTGCGAACTTGGGCGGGTCGAGAATGATGATGTCAAACTTTTGTCCAGCATCGCGATAGTCGCGCAGCAGTTCAAAGGCGTTCGCCGCGATAAACTCATAGCATGATTCGTCCTCGAAGCCGTTTAGCGCAAAGTTGCGCTCTGCTTGCTCCAGCGCAAAAATCGAACTGTCGATATTGACGACTGATTTGGCCCCTGCTAGCGCGGCGGAGATGCCAAAACCGCCTGTGTAGCTGAACACGTTGAGCACGTCTTTTTCGGCCGAAAACTCCCCAACAATCTGCCGATTGCGTCGCTGGTCGAGATACAGGCCTGTTTTGTGTCCATGCAGCAGGTTGACGCCAAAATTGGCCCCGTTTTCCTGCACAACAATTTGCTCGGGCGGGTCTTCGCCAAACAGGACGCCCCGTTCTTTGCGCAACCCTTCTTTGCGTCGTACGTCTGCGTCGGAGCGTTCGATGATCGCTTTCGGCCGAAATTCGTCCGCCAAAATTTCAGCAATCAGCTCCTTGCGCCGATCGATGCCCCACGTTAGGCACTGCATTACAAGATAATCGCCATAACGATCGACAACCAAGCCTGGCAGTTGATCCGCTTCCGCGTTGATGAGCCGCACGGCGTTCGTGTTGAGATTGAGCAGAGCGCGTCGCCCTGCCGCCGCACGAATTTTGCGCCGCCACCAATCCGCATCAATCGGCTCATCTTCCCACGTGAGAAGGCGTCCGCGAATTTGCGAATTGACGTTGTAATAGGCTGTGCCAAGATGTTCGCCTTTGTTCGATTCGATGGCAACAAGATCGCCATGTTGCGGGTCGCCGTTGACCTGTTGAATAGCCCCTGAAAAAATCCAAGGATGACGGTTGCGGACGGGACGGTCGCGTTTTGCTTTCAAACGCAGGGAGGCGGTGATGGGAGGAGGAGAAGAAGACATAGGAGGAAGAAATGGAGAAATGGGAATAGAGAATGAAGAATGAAAAAGTAGGAATGAAGAATGGAGAAATAAAAGATGGAGGACAAACGTGTGCTTTGTCTTCTTTCTTAAATTCATCATTCACTATTCAATATTCTTCATTTTCCTTCTTCCCCTACCCCTATCGCAGCTAAATCCGCGATCAGGTTCTCAACTTGTTTGCTGGGTGGATAGTGGATGCCGGCCATGCCAATGGCGTTTGCGCCGACGATGTTGTGTTGGAAGTCGTCGATAAAGACGGTTTGTTCGGGCGGCAGGTTGAGTAGAGTGCAGCATTGTTCGTAGATGGCGGGGTTTGGTTTCATTGTGCCAAATTCGGCCGAAACCACAATCACGTCAAACGCATCTGCTATCTGCCACTCGTCTGTGATGGTCGAGCGCAGC
>JBMZDF010000410.1:0-5733 GCA_049614105.1 Promineifilaceae bacterium (SeqCode) | reverse complement strand
CTTGATATCGGCCGACGCTGCCAACAATATTACTCAGCGCAATTTCGCGCAATCCATGTCTAATCGGCTCGTCAACGCCGCCAAGCTGCTGACGAACGGCGTCATATTCTAGCAACTCAGTCGGTTCACCACTCAGACGCGCCAAAAACTGGCTCATAGCGGCGGCTTGACGTGCTCGTTTGAAGTCGCGTACTGCGCGTTCGTAGCTGCTGGGAGTGTGCATTGTGGCAAATCATGCCAATGTTTTGATTGGAAGTCAATGTGAGGAATTGCCCAATGTTTGACTGGAGAATGCTGTCAAAAGTTTAAGCGGTCACAAGTATATTTAATCAGAAGTTCAACTTCTTCAAGAAGTTGAACTTCTCTGGTAGTAAAGTTTAAATCGATCGCACTTAATTGTTGGCGAAAACCTCAGAAGTTTGTCATCGCCTATCTTGGTCTGTGCATAAAAACCTCTGAGGTTTCTTGATCGATATTTTTTGTTCGACTCACGATGTATGAGATGTGACTATTCGCTGCCTGATCACGAACAGCGTCAGGGCGAATAGGGCGCTTAGCATAAAAATTAGGGCTGTTAGGTGCGGCGTTTGATGCGCCTTTGCTGCTTGTAGTTGGGTGCTGGTTGGGGCTAACGCGCCAGATGTGCCAGTTGCAAATGCGTTGGCCCACAGTTCAACCATACGGGCTTGCCCTGCGGTGACATGATGGGTTCCGTCGCCTTTGAAGTAAGATGCGCCATCTGTCTCGATGTTGCGCCGAAACGTGACATACAGATCGGGGCCTGGGATGAGGCCATAGGTTGCCGCAACGGTGTCAATCGCTTCTAAAACATATTTTTTGCTGGCAAAATCGCCGAAGCCACCTTGTGATTCATCCGTGTCGGCAATGCGGGCCACGATCGGCACGCGACCTTGTGCAATTAATGCTTGCACAATCGCGTCTAGGCGTGCTGGATAATGATAGATGTTAGAGTTTGGATCGGTTAGACGGGACTCGCCATCGAAAGCGTCATTGATGCCGATTGAGATCCCCCAGTAAAGCGCGTGCGTGTCAAGATTATCGAGCGCAAGCGCGTCGTGAATGTCATGATCGACGCTTGGCTGATCAACGAAACCGCTCGAATTTTGCCCCGATAGCCCAAAACTGGTGAACATTAAATCGGTGCTGCTGCGTGTTCCCGAACGAACTAACTGGGCAAAGCCTTGTGGGCCGAGTAGTTGAAACGCATCGGCCGAAAGTGAATCCCCATAATGGGCAACCGAATCAGGGCGTAGGCCGCTTGTGGATGCCGTTTGATAGAGGCGTATTTCGCGTAGCGAGAAGTCACGGCCAGCCGCTGTCGTGCGATCGTTGATACCGTCTGTGACGCGCATACGAAGCCACTGGTGGCTGCCATTGGGAACGGTGAAATAGTGGCTGCGTGAGTCGCGTGAGTTGTTTGTGACAGTGACAAAGGGGGTCCATGTGCCGTCAAATCCAGTGGTGGAATCGGCCGAAAGTTCAATCGTATAATCTCGCGGAAAGCTCGGCCGATAGCTCGCCTCGTCTAAGCGCGGATACCAATTGTTGTCGCTAAAAAATTGAAAATAGAAGCTGCCGCTCAGTGTCTGCTCCAAATCAACCGCAATAATAGCTGTTTGGGCAAGCGAAGAATCGGCCGTGAATTCGACACTGCCAGAATTGGTGAAGCCAGCATAACCACACTGGTAATCGGTTAGAAATTCGCTGGGCGGTGTATTGGCGTTGTTTGGCTGCTTAAAACAGAAGGTGTTCTCAACATTTTGAGTCAGCGCTGTTTTGCCCTGCATGATGTTGTTTAACGTGGGATCGACTGGAATGAGAAAATTCCCGTTGACGGTGTAAACGGTGAATGGGGAGGTTGTACTGGATCCGTCGTTTGTGGTGAGTTGCAGATGCCCAGTGCCGTTGGCGACGGTGGGAACGGTGACGCTGATAAAGCTGTTTGACCAACTGCCGACTGTTGCAACGCTTCCTAAGATGGTGACTGAACCGTTGCCTTGTGTGTTGCCAAAACCATCGCCAAAGATGCTGATGGTTTGACCTTCAATGCCAGAGATGTTAGCGATTTCTATCGTGGGTGGTGAGGTGTTTAGGGGGGTGGCTTCGGCCGAATAAACCAGCCAAACCAGTATAAACAACATCAATGACAAGAAAATAAAGCCCCTTCGCGCCCCCGATCTGGATAAATTCATAACGACACAAAATGGCAAGTGATGTCGTTATGTTTATGCACATCACTTGTTTTCGATACGGCAATTTAATAACAAATGTCAAAGATCAACTTTACACTGGCTTATAGCTAAACATAGCGTGATTGGTTACAGTTTAAGGTTCGAGTTTGGTTCAAATCTGGTGCTGCGGCAAGATTTGGCACATAAGATCAGCAAGACAATTAAACCATCTACAAAGGCTGTGCGGATATTAGCTTAACATAACTCTAATGCCGCGATGGAAGGGTTGCCGTAGCCTTGATATTCGATTGAGCCAAGCGGGTTTTCGTAAGCGGCAAACACCGTTTGAGCAGCTGCGCAGCCGCCGCTGAGATCGTCACCTGTATTGATTTGCGCAATCATCGCCGCCGTGGCAAGGGTGGTGGGGGCGTCTGGATAGGTTGTTTCGAGGAAATTGAGGTGTTGTTGTGCCGCCGCTACATCGCCCGCACGCAGTTGCGTGTAGGCGAGACGGAAAGCAGCCACTTGACGCACACCATCATAACTTGTGATTTGGTCAGCTTCGTCAAAGAAGTTGTGAATCTCTAACGCTGTATCGTTGATAACGCGCTCGTAAAGTGCAATGCCTGCATCGATGCGGCCCGCATGACCACTCTGCGTCAGCTTGTTGGCTTCATAGAGCAGATGATGCTGCCAATTTGTCTCATCGAGGAGGGTGTCTAGGTAGGAAAGTGACTCACCATCCCATGCCCAAACGTTCGTTTGCGCCCGCATGATGCCGGCTCCTGCTGAACCAATGAGGCCGCCGTGAATTTGGATAGCAGGCTGTCCGCTAAACTCGATCACGGTCAGTTGCGTGCTGGGGCCACCAAATTGACCGTCTGTTTCAGGACTATTCACGATGTTTTCAAAATAGCCGTTGTGATAGCTCAATACCCGATACCCTTGGGTGCAGGTGTGTGCGCCGCAGCCTTCCGTGACGGCGAGGATGTCAACCAGACCGTCCCCTGTGATGTCAGGCAGTATCTCGAACGCAAGCGTGTCGATGGTGGGATCGTATAGAGCGTCGGTTTCTGTGAAGCGGAATAGACCTTGCGCCGTGACAATCCAAATATCGCCAGAGCGACCCGCGCCGCCAATACGCATTGTGCCAGGTTCGGCAATATTGAGTACCCAGTCAAGCTGTCCGTCGCCGTCAAAATCGGCCGAAGCAGCCTCCCCTTCCCACTCCGCCACCCAGCCCGATGCCAACAGCGCAGGGAGCAAATCAACCTCAAACGTTGTTTCAGCGTACTGATAATATTGCTGAATCCAGTAGGCCAGCATTTCCCGTTCGTCTGGCACGTCTAGCTCAACCCCAACTGACGTAAGCTGTGCGCCATCCCACTGCCAAATTTCTGTGTGACGTGTGCCGTCAATGCCGCCTGTGCCTGTCCAAAGACTGACTCGAATTTGTTGTTGGCAGTCAAGCCCGCAGCCGTCCGTTGAAAGGTGAGGGTAGCTGAGCCAAGCGGAGAAACGATCGTCGCTGACGTCTTGTAGATAGCCGTGATGGTAGCTCATCAGACGATAGGACCCATAACAGAAGCTTGCACCACAGTTTAGCTGCTCAAAGATTACATCATTGATGCCGTCCTCGGTGAAGTCGCCAAGGCTGCCGATCAGAAATGACGGCGTGACCGTGTTGCCTAGATCAATATCAGTTTCTGGAGCGGCATGATAAGGCACAATGGTGTCATCGGCAACGATGTAGGCGTTGCCTGAGTAGGCGAAGCCACGGGGCGTGCTGATTTGCTCAGAATCTTTAATCTTGACGGCGACAATCCATTCAGGTTTCGCGTCACCTGACAAATCGATCTCGCGAAAGTCTTGGGCAATTTCAGCGCCGGGGAAAATACTCAAGTCTTGCATCCAGCCTGCGTTGTCGAGACGCTGCCGTGCGTCAATGGCGGACATGCCGCTGCGGCGTGCTTCAAACAGCCACGCGCTTAGATCGTCCCAATTTTGGGGATCGTTGTCCAGTATGCTTGGAACTGGGGTGGGAATTTGCGTTGGCAGGAGAGTTGGGACAGACTCGATGGTTGCGGTTGGTTGGGCTGGTGCTTCTGTGGCGCTGGCGGTGGCTTCGGCCGTTGGTTGTGGGATTGTGGTGGCTTCAGTTGTTGGTGGGGTGGTGGGGGTGATTTCGGCCGAAAGCGTCTCCAACGTCGGTGCGATCAACACAACCTCTGGCTCGATAGGAACATTACAGGCACAAAATAACAAACTGGCAAATAAGAGAAACAACGTGGCAACAGATCGATTCATGTAGGCTCCAATTTTCAAAATTGATCGAATAACTTCGCATCTTTTAGCTTACTTTATGGTTATTACACCTAGCAGGAAGAAGATGAAGGGTCTGTTTGTCCCCATCGTAGATCAACTTAGATAAATTTGTTTGTTTTGAGCGATTAGGCTATCTGAAATGAGATAGGCTTAATCGTTGACTTAACTCTAAAAACGTTGGCGGTCGAAATAAGTTCGACACGCGCACCCTACGGAAATCCTATGACCATCGTACGTACCAAAGCCGATCCAGATGAACTTGCACGTGAGCTTATGGAAGCCGCGCTAGACATGATGAATTTAAACGGCAAACGCATTCGCCGTCGTTTTATGAAGTCAGTTTTAGATCGAGGAATGCCTCGTTTTGCACAAGCCTTGGCAGAGTTTGATCGTCGTTGTGCAGAAGATGGGTTGAATTCAGCCATTAACTGGATTCTGCCTTCATTTCGTATGAAGGTGACAGGCTACAATGCGGAAAAAGTGCCTTTGGAAGGACCCGTGTTGATCGCCTCAAATCACCCTGGTGGACCAGACTTTTTTAGCATTTTCTCGCAAGTGCCTCGTAACGATGCCCGCATGGTAGCGGCTGTCGACCTAATCGATATGTTGCCCAACGTTTTGCCGCACGTGATTTATACGAGCCGCACAAAGGGCAAAAAGAAAGAACGGGGCGCGACCACACGCAAGATGATTGCTGAATTGCAACAAGGAAACTGCGTTTTGATCTACCCACGCGGCAAGATGGAGCCAGACCCGATGTGGTCGCAAGGCGGGATTGACTGTTTGGGCAAATGGTCAACGAGCATTACACATTTTGCCCGAGCGGTTCCAAATTTAACAATCGTTCCTACCGTTGTGGCTGGCTCGTTAGAGCGTAAGGCGATCGAAATGCGCTGGCTCAAGCTATACAACAGCGAGCGTGTTCGCCAACGGACGGCCGTGTACATTCAACTCGCAATGAGCATGGCACGGCCTGACCGCTGGAACCCACATTCGCACGTTCATTTTGGCGAACCGATTCGGGTTAATGAACATGCTGTGGACGATGTACGTCCGTTGGTGTTGGGCCAAATGAATGAGCTGCTCACATGCAACCGTGCGCCAGACTGGCCGTTGAACACACGTTTAACTGGATGGTTGTAAGCGTCCAAATAGAGCACAATCAATTATTGACGAAAACCTCAACGGTTTTCACATATTAGAGCAGACAATGACA
>JBMZDF010000409.1:0-5734 GCA_049614105.1 Promineifilaceae bacterium (SeqCode) | reverse complement strand
TGCTAAAATATTTAAGTACAACTGCAAAAATCTAAAGGGGCGACAATGCTAAAACATGAAGCGCAAACCGTGCCCAGTAGTCGTGACGCTTCACCGCCAGCCGCTTCCTTACCCAATCTTATGACCCCACCTATTTTAGAATTTGATCCTGCACCTACAGCGATTTTGGAACCGAGCGAACTTCGGCCGAAACAAACTATCCCGCAGCGTCTTGTGCTCTGCTTCTTTCAGGACGTGCTGACCAAGTTGCGTGATGAGGGCCGTTTGATTGTGCGTGACGACGTGCGGGTGGGATCGGAAATCGGCCGAAATCCTGTCTATCAGCTACGCGATCAGGACATCCTTGTTTTGCACCCCGGCGTCGGCGCACCATTGGCAGGCGCGTTTCTCGAAGAAATGATCGCCACGGGCAGCACGCGGGTCATCGCCTGTGGTGGCGGCGGCGTTTTAGACAGCAAACTCGTCATGGGCCACCTTATCATCCCACTCAGCGCCGTTCGCGATGAAGGCACCTCCTATCATTATTTGCCGCCCGAACAAGCGGCACTCGCCCATCCAAAAGCCGTTGCTGCCATCGAAGCAACCTTTGCCCAGCACAAACTGCCATTTGTCAAAGGCAAAACGTGGACCACAGACGGCCTCTATCGCGAGACACGTGCCAAAACGGCACGCCGACGCGAGCAGGGCTGTCTAATTGTTGAAATGGAAACCGCCGCCTTTTTTGCAATTGCTGAATTTCGCAACATTGTGTTTGGTCAAATTTTGTACGGCGGCGACGATCTCACGGGTGAAATTTGGGACAGTCGCGAGTGGGACAAAGACACCTCAATGCGTGAGCGGCTTTTCTGGTTAGCAATTGAAGCATGTGGGAAGCTGGAAGGTGAGGGCAAAGAATAACACGCAGTTTGCGGTTGGCCTCTGCTCATCCCCAGTCTAATCACGCATTTCTACTGGCTACAAAATAACGAAACGAGTAAACTAGACACATCAAATCCCACGAAAGATGGAGTGCAGAATGAATATCAATATCGTACCCTTAGATGAGTCCCAATTACGGACACCACCCAAAGATTTCACATTTGGCAAGGATTTTGCCAACCGCATGTTTATCCAAAATTATCATGTTGATAAAGGTTGGCACAATGCACGAATTGATGCGTTCCAACCGATTACGCTCAGCCCTGCGGCATCTGTTTTCCATTATGGACAGGAGCTGTTTGAAGGCACAAAGGCGTACCGTCGTGAGGATGGCAACATTAATTTGTTCCGTGTGATGGAAAACATGAACCGCTTCAACGCATCGGCCGCGCGAATTTCAATGGCGCAGGTTGATCCAGAAGCACACATGGACGCCATTATCCAGTTGGTCAAAAAAGAGCAGGCGTGGGTTCCAGAACCACCCAGCACGCTTTACATTCGGCCGGCCATGATCGCCTCAGCCCCACAGTTGGGCCTCGCAGCCAGCCCACAATACCTACATTTCATTATTATCGGCCCCGTTGGCAACTATTTTGCAGGCGGATTCAAGCCTTTGTCCGTTTGGGTCGAGAATGAGTATGTGCGTGCCGTTCCAGGCGGCACGGGCAATGTCAAAGTCGGCGGCAACTACGCCGCAGCCGTTTATGTGTCTGAACAGGCAAAACAGCGTGGCTATGCGCAGGTGCTTTGGCTTGATGGACGTCATCGTAAATATGTTGAGGAAGTTGGCGCAATGAACATCGCCTTTGTCTACGAGGGCAAACACATTGTCACGCCTGAGCTTTCTGGCTCCATCCTTCCCGGCGTAACGCGCAACTCTGTTTTGCGCTTGGCCCCTGATATCGGGTACACGGTGGAAGAGAAGCGACTCGATATTCATGACATTTTGGCTGACGTTAAATCGGGCAAAATTACCGAGGCGTTTGGCATGGGAACAGCGGCCGTGATCGCACCTGTCGGCAGCTTTGGCATGAACGAGGATGTTTATAGTTTGAGCACGGGGGATGCAGTGGGGCCTGTGTCGCAACATCTGTTGAAAACGTTGACAGATATTCAATTCGGCCGAATTCCAGACCCCTACAACTGGATCACAACAATCGAAGTTGATAGCTAAGTGCGCTATAAAAGGTGCTTGATAGCATAACGTGGCGACCAAATCAAACGCTGAATACCAATTTCGTTAGCAGCACATAATTCCCACATTTCGCAAACTTAATTGAAATGTGCATGCATCATACTGGAGCCTATGAACACAAAAGATCTCTACAAGCTGATTTTAATCTACGATGTAGATGGCAAGGTTATCCAAGAGTACTTCCAATTCTTCATGGGCCAATATCTGCCCGCCATGCAAAAAATGGGCTGGGAAATGCTCGAAGCATGGACCGTTTCCTATGGCGACATCCCCAATCGCCAAATCGAGCTTGTGGCGAACGGGCGTGACGCTATCGAAACGCTGCTCGACAGCGAAGAGTGGGAAACGCTTAACGACAAGTTAGCTGAATATGGGAGCGAATTTGAATATAAATTTGTTCCCTATCGCGAAGGGTTCCACGTCTAAACAGAACGCGCCTACGCGATAACAAACATCAATTAAACACAAAGGGTCAGGCTGTTATGCCTGACCCTTTTCCGTTGTTCTCCTTTTCTCACAAAGAAAAAACGTTGATCAAAACCCATTTAGAGGCAACTGAATACTTCCCCTACACAGGATGCCTCAAAAGCGATTATTGCTTGGGTACTCAGATGATGTACATAAAATATACGTGAAGGCCCCCAATCGCGAAGTAACCTTTTCCTCTAGCAAAAAGTAACATATTCACAGTTTTCTCAACAACTCTAGCTGACACATTCGACTATTTGAACAACGGCTCGTTAGGATACAATAATTGGCCTATGGATTTGTTTGAGCAAAGTCGACAACGTCAAATCGAAAAGGAATCTCCTCTTGCCAATCGGATGCGCCCGCGCACGCTGGACGAATATGTTGGGCAATCGCATATTATCGGCAAAGGGCGTCTGTTGCGACGGGCGATTGAGGCGGATCAGCTTTCGTCTGTCATCTTTTTTGGACCGCCAGGAACGGGCAAGACAACCCTCGCAAACGTAATCGCGAACACGACCAAGAGCCATTTTCTGACGCTCAATGCGGTGTTAGCTGGCGTTAAACAGATGCGCGAGGCGATTGCGGACGCCAATGAGCGGCGCAATCTTTACAATCAGCGCACGACGTTATTTGTTGATGAGGTACATCGTTGGAACAAAGCGCAGCAGGACGCACTGCTGCCGCACGTCGAGCGTGGCACAATCCTGTTGATTGGCGCAACAACCGAAAACCCTTACTTTGAAGTCAACAAAGCGCTGGTCAGCCGTAGCCGCATCTTCCAGCTCAAGCCGTTAGCTGAAGATGATTTGCGCGAAATTGCGTATCAGGCGATTCAGGATAAAGAGCACGGCTATGGGCATCTCAACGTGGTTGTGCATGAAAATGCGCTTGACCATTTGGTGAACATTGCGAATGGGGACGCACGTGGGGTTTTGAATGCGCTAGAGTTGGCGATTGAAACCACTTCGGCCGATTCTAACAACCAACGCATCATCACCCTCACCGTAGCCGAAGAATCGATCCAACGCCGCGCCGTACTCTACGACAAAGACGGCGACGCCCATTACGACATTATCTCCGCCTTTATCAAAAGCCTGCGCGGCAGCGATGTCGATGCCGCCCTCTATTGGGCGGCACGGATGCTCTACGCAGGCGAGGACGCCCGTTTTATCTTTCGGCGGATGGGCATTTTTGCCAGCGAGGATATTGGCATGGCTGACCCCACGGCGATCTCTGTCGTAGAAAGCTGCTGGAAAATGTTCGAGCGGATCGGCATGCCAGAAGGGCGCTTCCCCCTTTCACAAGCGATCCTCCATTTAGCAACAGCGCCCAAGTCGAACACATCTTTTGCGCTGTTTGACGCGATCAAAGCGGTGGGCAAAGAGCAGGAGCATGAGGTTCCCAACCCGCTCAAAGATGGCAAGCGTGACAAAGAAGGGTTTGGTCACGGGGTTGGCTACAAATACCCACACGCCTATCAGGACCATTGGGTTGCTCAGCAATATTTACCAGTTGAACTACAAGGGCGCGTCTTTTACCAGCCGAGCAAGCAAGGGTATGAGGCAGCTTTGGGCGACAAAGTGGCACGGCGACGTGAGGAGCAGCTGGCCGTGTTGGCCGCCAGCGATGATGATTTTGCTGAAATTCTGACAACCAGCCCCAAAAATAAGGGGCGCGAAGCGTGGCTACAGCGTGTCTCGTCAGGCACAGGCGCAACATTGGGGGAAATTCGCGACCACATTTTTCAGCTTGCCAAGATGCAGCGCAATCATTTGATTTTAGATATGTCGGCCGATTCTGGCCTCCTCCTCTGGGAAGCGATCCGCAAAGCGCCAGAGGGCGGCGTGTGGGGCATCGCGCAAAAGCGTGTCGAGCAACTGCAAGGGCAGGCCAAACGCTTGCCAAAGCTAGATCGCCCCACCTTAGCTTCTGCGCTGAACGATGTGGACATCCAATTCGACCGCATCATCGGCTACAACCCAATTACGCGGCTGCATGAAAAAACGGGGCTGATTGAGCAATGGCGTGATTTTTTGTTGCCAAACGGCAAAGTTATCATCGCACAAACAATCCCACGTCTGAGCCAGCGCATTTATGATTTGGTTGATTGGGGTGAAAATGCGGAGATGCGTGTAGGGGTTGTTTCGGCCGAAAACACGCTCTGGACAAACCCTGACAACCTCACTACGAACTGGAATTCGGCAGATCTAACCCAAACACTTCAGCAATCAGGATGGCAAGTCACAAGCAATCTGCAAACATTCACCGAACAGCGCCGTCTAGGGCGAAACATGGTCGCCCGCTGGTTTGAACCAGACAACGCCTACCGCCTCGCCCTCGAAGCACAAGGCGTCAACGCCGACCGTGTGCAGCCAATCTACAAACGACAGCTTGCCGATCAAATCGTTGACTGGTCAATTCAGGTTGCATTCGTTACATTAAGTTCTACGTGAGCCAGCCTTGATACATACAAATCTAAAAGGAAAAGAGACTATGACCAACGAACATCCATTTGAAATAGGCGACAGTTATGACCATCCGAAATTCGGCCGATATGAAGTGCTGGCATTTGAGGGTGAACGAATGCAGGTGCAGTTTGCAGACGGCAGCAAGAAATCGCTCAAAATTACGATTCAAACTCGAATTTGGCGCAATGCCCAGCATGACGTGGAATCGGCCGAAATTCTATTGACCCAAGCAAGACAGAGGCGCTACACGCGAGGTGGCAAAACGGAACCCGTTCGACTACTTGTGCAAGATATTTTGTACATGTTCGCAACCCCATTCCCTAAAGATATTATCGAACAAGTTTGTCTCAAAATTGAGAATGATACAGAATTAAGACGACGTTATGACGAGCTTGTCGAAATATTCGACCGCACAACATCGGATGGTCGCAGCGTTGTCAACAATTGGATTGGCAAATACACAGCGCGACTGACGAGTATGGTTACAGTAACACAGGTAGACGCGAAAAGAGCAACAATTATCACAGGTTTTTCGCTGCTCAAACCCGCAACTGTTGCGATAAATTAATGAGTGTGTCTCAAACAGGTTGGTGACGATAACGTAGACTGAGCTTGTCGAAGTCGTAGCGGCGTGTCGCTCAGGCTTGGACAGGCTCAGCCACCGCTCTTTACTCAAATGAAA
>JBMZDF010000408.1:0-5737 GCA_049614105.1 Promineifilaceae bacterium (SeqCode) | reverse complement strand
AGATAATAAGATTTGACTAGAAGTATAGAAGATATTGGCTGAACCTATTGAAGCTGATATTTTCCCTCCCAAAGCTTTTTAACAAGTTCAGGGTGTGTAATTCCTAAATAATAGATATGACAAGATTAATTGCGTTTGCGAGTCAAAAAGGAGGTGTTGGTAAAACAACCTCCGCTGTAAATATCGCCTGTGGCTGGGCACGAGCGGCTGGATCTGGCAAAGTTCTGTTAATTGACCTAGATCCACAGGCGAATGCAACCGCAGTCCTGCTCGGTGTTGCGGCAGCGGCTGGACCCCGCATACAGGGTGTACATACAGTTAAGGAACTGTTACTAGAAGAAGCAAGTGCCTCTGCAACGATTCAGTCGGTCACACTGCCAGCCATTAAGCTGAAAAGCAGCCAAGCGTATGATGAAGTTCAGTTAGACATGATGCCATCTCATTTAGAACTCGCGATGATCGAGCCGCTGTTGAATACGCGCTTCATGGGTGAATATCGATTGCGCAAAGGCATGGCAGAGATTCAATCGCAATATGACGTTATTATCGTCGATTGCCCCCCTAGTCTAGGCGCACTGACGCTGAACGCGCTTTTGTTTTGCCGCGAGATTATTGTCCCCATCGATCCGGGACTGTTTCCAATGATAGGGTTTGCTCTGTTAGAAAAAACGGTTGAGCAAGCACGGCAGATCAATACAGACTTGCGAATTGCGGGTGTTGTGCCAACCATGATAGACAAAACAAATGTGGCACACGACACGCTTGAGCAACTCAAAATTCACTATGGTGATATTTTGTTACCAGCTATTCCACGACGCACAATTGTGGGAGAAGCAACGTCATCTGCACAGGATGTATTGACCTATGCGCCAACCAGCACGGGAGCGCAAGCGTATGTGAAGCTATTGGACGCATTAATAGAACAGGGTGTCTCATGAGCAAGCGTAAAAAGAGCCGTGGAAGCGCCTTAAACAACTTGTTTGGCGGCGGGGTAAACCCTTATGGAAGCCCATCTATTGAAGATGGGCAGCAGCTTGTGCTGCAAACGGGTGATTTATTAGAGTTGGACATCACCAGCGTGATGCCAGATCCAAAACAGCCGCGTGATTTGTTGTCGGCCGATCTGTACGAGTCGCTGTTTAGCGGCGTTCTGTCAGCAACCGATGTATTAAAGCGTTGGATGCGTTCGGCCGAAAATGGGAATTCGGCCGAAAAACAAACCCTCACCGAACTCAAACAACTTGCCCAAACGATCGCCATGCACGGCTTGATCAACCCGATTACCGTGCGACCCGTTGAAAATGACAACGTTCCCGCAACCGTCTCTTACCTTGTTCGTACTGGTGAACGACGCTGGTGGTCCCATATTTTGTTGATTGTCGAACAGCGCAAGATCAAAGATCGCCAATCGCCCGAACGCATACGCGCCCTGATCGACACTGACACAACCAACTTACGCGCTGAACAGCTTGTTGAAAATATGGCGCGTAGCGATCTCTCTGTGATCGAAAAAGCACGTGGAATCGACGCGCTGCGTCAAGAAATGCGTGCGCAGCGGAACGGCCCCGTGCGCTGGGAAGAGATTGAGCTACTGCTGGGTATTTCGCGCAACTATCGTTGGCGACTCGGCAAGGTGCTCGATTTACCTGCTATCGCAGTCGACCTGATCGCTCGGCATAATTTGCCTGAGCGTTCACTAAGACCGATTATCGACAAATTAGCAGGCAATGGAGATTTACAGATTAAGGCGGTTGAGCGATTAAGCGTGTGGCAGGAAGCGGACGAGGACACAGGCCATAAGCGAATGAGTGCTTATATAGAAGCGCTGCTGCGGGATAGCACGGTAAAATCGGGTGTTCAATCAGATAGTTTGAGCAAATGGTCGACTAAATTCGGCCGAACACTCAACAAAACGCTCAAGCTGGTCGATCAACTTGATTCGGATCAACTAGCTGGCTACGCGGCGATTGTGGCGAATGATCGTAAATCGGCCGAATATCTCTCACGTCTGCGTGACCACATTAACTATATTTTGGCAGAAAGTGAAACGCTAAGTGGTTAGATAGGAAAGACCCTTTCGCAAACGCTTGAGGGCAAACTTATAAGTGAAAAGCACCAAACAAAAAGATGGCGCTAAATTCAATTGATTGATCGCAACATGGCAAAACAGAAAACTGGCAATCTTAATCCAAATATCCCATCGCCCGAATTAGCACGTTTAATGACCGTTGCTGCATCCAAAATGGGTATGTACAAGCTTAAACTGCTGACGCCACAGCTCTTGCTGCGTGTGTTTGTTGAAGAAGAGTGTGCGGCCCACCAAATTTTGCAGCAGCTTCGAGAAGATCGTGGCTTTGATTGGGGCGACTTCGGCCGACGTATTGAAATGATGGCGCTTCATTCTCCTGGTCGTGACGCCAACTTTTTGTTTACAGACGATTTCGGCAAGCCTATTAAACTAGCTGATGAGCTATTGATTGGGATTGATGAAGCTTTGACAATCGCCCAAGCGCGGGACGAACTTAAAATCAGCAGCGCCCATTTGCTGGCCGCAATGGCAACGCAACAGGTTACGACCTTTGCCGTGTTGCAACGGGTTGGAATCACGTCGGCCGCTGTCACTGCTAAGCTGGAAACGGTGGCGCAAGATGGCGGCACAATCATTCGCGATTATGTCGATGAAGCAAAAAAAGGACGCTTACAACCCTATTTCGAGCGCCAAACGCTGCTTCAAGAGCTGCTTAGCCTGTTGGCGCTGTCCGACAAACGGCACATTTTGCTTGTTGGTGCGGAAGGCGCAGGCAAACGCACGCTGGTCAAAAGTTTAGCGTTGCTGATCGGCGAAGGGAAGGGCGGGAAGTTACGCTCGCTTGTTGAGATTAGCGAAGCGGCGCTGCTGGAAGATCCGTTAGCCGCTATGCGTTCTGGAATGCGGCGAGCGAGCGGTGGTATTTTGCTTGTGCCCGATTTAGGCCGCTTTTTTCCTTCGCGTAGTGCGCCTTCGCCGTTTCCGCAACAGGCTCGTCGTGAACTGCATAAGGCGATTTTGGGGAATGAGATTGCGGTGGTGGGGACGTTGGTTTCGGCCGAATATGAGCGTATTTCAAAATTAAGCGTACTACGCGAAAGAAGTAACCGCATCGACGTACCTCCTGCAACCGTCAACGAAACGGTCTCGATTTTGAATTTTCACCGTGTGCGTTTAGAACAAGAATATGGGATCGAGGTGTCGCTCGATGCCTTTGACCCTGCGGCAAAACTAGCCGATCAATACATCAAACACACCGCGTTGCCCGGCGCTGCGGTACAGTTAACCGATCGTGCTTGCGCTCTTGTCAAAATGGCAAGCGAAGGGCATCACGATCTGGACGAGATCAAAGGGGATTCAAAGCTCGATCCGTCAGATGTGATGGTAGCGGCTAGCAAATGGACGAAAATTCCGCTGACAAAGCTGAATGAGGATGAGTCGACCAAGTATGCCAACATGGCAGAAAACCTGCACAAGCGCATTATTGGGCAGGATGAGGCGGTTTCGGCCGTTAGTCGTGCTGTTAAAATTGCGCGTGTGGGCTTACGAAGCCCCAAACGGCCGATTGGCAGCTTTTTGTTTTTGGGTCCCAGTGGAGTTGGTAAAAGTGAGCTAGCGAAGGCGTTGGCCGAGTTTATGTTTGGCAGCGAGGACGCGATGATCGCGCTCGATATGAGCGAATACATGGGCGAGGCAAGCGTCAATCGGCTGATCGGCCCACCGCCCGGTTATGTTGGTTTTCAGGCGGGTGGACAGCTAACGGATTATGTGCGAGAGAATCCATATACCGTTGTTTTGTTCGATGAGATCGAAAAAGCACATGATCGGGTTATGGATGTCCTTTTGCAAGTGTTGGAAGAAGGGCGACTAACAGATGGTCAAGGGCGCACAACCACATTTAGCGAAACGGTCGTGATTATGACCAGCAATCTAGGGGCGCGTCATATGTTGGTTCCTGTGATTGGTGAGGATGAGCGTGAAGAGGTGATGGAGGAAGTACGTAACTTTTTACGCCCTGAGTTTATCAACCGTATTGATGATGTGATTTTGTTCCATCAGCTAACAACGGAACAGTTGGCTAAGATTTTGAAGCTCATGCTCAAGAAAGAGATCAAATTGGCCGCGCAGCAAGGGATCACGCTTGATGTGACCGAAGAAGCGCAAAAATTCATGGTCGCACAAAATGATCAGCCAGAATATGGGGCGCGGCCTTTGCGCCGAATCATTAGCCGTCATCTACGTCAGCCGCTGGCTGATTTCTTGCTCTCAGGGGCCACAGGGCAAGGGAAAACGATCACGGTTGGAGCAACTGAGGCGGGCCTTACATTCAATTAAGTAGATCACATAAAGCTTCGATCAATAATTAGACGCCCCAGCGGGGCGTCTCTACAGGTTGTTGTCTCTGGTAGAGACGTCGCCGCTGGCGCGTCTCCGTTAGAAAATCTAGATGATTTTTCGTCAATCATTACTTGTGATCTACTTAAATGTAACGGGGACTTTGTACAAAAATTAGTGATGTAATGAGCGTATAGAGGTTAGCGTTGTAGCTGTCTTGTCGTTAAACAACTTATCCAATAAGCAGTGTGTTCTCATCGTCGCGAACCCTCGTATAGGCGTGAGAATAATAAACGAAAGGAGAATCTTTATGAAGCGATTTGAAAAAACTTCTGTTGTTGCAACCATGCTCTTAGCAATTATGCTAACGCTGTTAGTCAGTACTGCGTCCGCCATGAATACAGGCGCTCACACAACGACACGCTGGACAAATGTTTGGTCAGCTCCTAACAATGGGCAACAAGTTGGCGTGTTAGCGCCGAATACATCGGTTAATGTGGTTGGATATTCTGCGAACAATCGTTGGGCGCAAATCACGGCCTCCTCGCTTAATGGCTGGGTTCCTGCAAATGCGCTTGCTGCATCAGCAGGCGGCGGAAATGCTGGCGGGGGTGGTTGTGTGATTCCACCCTCTGGCCCATGGCCACCTTGTGCGACAAATGGCAACACGCCGTCAAGCGGTAACAGTGGCGGTGGATGTGTGATTCCACCATCTGGCCCGTGGCCGTCCTGTGCAACGGGCGGGGGCGCGGCTCCAGAAACGAATAGCACCAATAACAATAACAACAACGCCAATACAGCTCTCCCAGGCATGACAGAAAATCGTATTGGGCCAAATGCTGAGCCAGAGCGCTTTAATGAAACGGTTGTGGCCCCCTTTGAAGTTGAGCCATTCCGCCGATTTATCGGCCGATTCCGCGATTCATTGCGTGGGTTTACCCAACAACTATCGAGTGAAGATGAGACGCTTTCGTGCCATGAGTATAAAAATTGGCTGAAGCTGTGGGTGGTTGAGTCACATGTGTATACACACGTGCCGCCTGAGTATGACAGAGCGCATAAACTGTGGCGAGCGATGCTTACCGATATTGTGAACCTAACGCATGAAATACGAAATTTCTGTGATGGGGAGCCTGGCGTTGGCGAAATTGACGTCAGAGCAATTGCTGAGTGGCTAATCGTCTACTACCCTGTTTCAGAAGATTTGGTTGATGAAGTGTTCAGCCTCCCTGATCTAGAACGTACACCCTAACAGGCAGCGAGCGTTTGCTGGTTTCCAGATACCGCATAGCAAGCCTCGTGCTTAAAGCAAAAAAGGTCGCCTCAATGGCGACCTTTTTATTTGACAAGATAGATTTGCGTTTAAGTAGATTA
>JBMZDF010000407.1:0-5742 GCA_049614105.1 Promineifilaceae bacterium (SeqCode) | reverse complement strand
CCACTGCGACTTCGGCAGGCTCAGTCTCCGTTATCGTCACCAACTCATTTGAAACGCACCCATAATCAATTGTGAATGTTTATGACGACAACAACTCATTCTTAATTATAAAATCATCAACCAGAAGGGAAGCAAAAAAGTAGGAAGGTAAGAAGCGAGCAAGGACACTTCATCCTTCATCCTTCATCCTTTTTTCCCCTTACTCCTTACTCTATGACTCTTCCAACTGCTTTTACAGACAAAAAATTAATGGCGGAACTGACCGCTAAGATGCTGCTTGAAGTTGAGGCCGTGCGCTTCAATGTGGATGAACCATTTATCACGACATCGGGCTGGGCAACGCCTGTTTACACCGACTGCCGTAAGTTAATCTCGTATCCACGTGTGCGCTCAACGCTGATGGATTTCGCGACGTCGCTTGTGCTGCGTGACATTGGATTTGAGGCGCTAGACGGGATCGCGGGTGGCGAAACGGCTGGGATTCCGTTCGCCGCTTGGGTGTCGGATCGGTTGAGCTTGCCGATGCAATATGTGCGGAAGAAGCCAAAGGGTTTCGGCCGAAAAGCGCAAATCGAAGGCGACTTTAGCGAAGGGGACAACATCCTGCTCGTTGAAGATATGACCACCGACGGACAAAGCAAAATCACCTTCTGCAACGCCTTACGCGATGCAGGCGCAAAGTGCAACCACACGCTCGTCGTTTTTTACTACGACATTTTCCCCCACAGCAAACAGCTTTTTGCCGACAATGACATCCAGCTACACGCCCTCGCCACATGGTGGGACGTGCTGCAAGTGTGCAAAGATAACGCCTATTTCGACACCAAGACGATTAGCGAGGTTGAAAAGTTCCTGCACAATCCAGTTGAATGGTCGGTGGCGCATGGCGGTGGAGATGGGTCGAAGAAGACGTGATAAGTAATGAAGAATGGGGAATGAAGAATGTTGAATTAAGCATGGGAAGCTATGTTTTTCGTTTGGGTTTCGTAGGTGGTTTCGTGCTTTGACATCGACTATGATCGCGGTATGCAGCGTTTTACCCATGTGGCCTTTTTCCTCCTTGTTCTAATCTACCTTGGCTTAGGGTTTCTCTATGCGACAAAAACGCCTGCGTGGCAAGCGCCCGATGAGCCAGCACATTACAACTACATTCGTCAGCTAGCCGCTGGTGCATTGCCGCTGATGGAAGCGGGAGATTATGACCAAGCGTATCAAGGCATGGTGATCGGGTCGCGCTTTGACCCACAGTATGCGGTTGATTCATTTGAGTACGAAGATTATCAGCCTCCCCTGTACTATCTGACGCTCACGCCCAGCTATCAACTGGCAGACGGCGGCGTTGTTGCACTGCGTCTCACGTCTGTCTTGGTCGGTTTGGGCGTGGTTGTGTTTGCTTATTTAAGCGCCCTCAACCTGTTTCCTCATCGGCCGTGGCTTGCCTTAACCGTCGCCGCGTTCGTCGCCTTGCTCCCACAGCATCTAAGCATTTTGAGCGCCATCAACAACGATTCGCTCGCCGAGCTAATCGTTGCGGCCCTGCTTTACACACTCACACGCCCTGCCGCGCTGACGTTTGATAAACGCACAACGCGCACCGTTGCGTTGCTGTTGGGGCTGGCGTTTCTGACCAAAGTTACTGCATATCTCATGGCGGGCGCGGTCGGCCTCTATCTTTTGTGGCAACTGTGGGGCGATTGGCGACGACTGTGGCGTGTGGGGCTGCAAATTTTTGTCCCTGCGCTGTTAATCGGCTTCATTTGGTGGGGTCGCAATCTAAGTGTGTATGGCGGGCTTGATTTTCTTGGTACGCAGGCACATGATGCAATTGTGGTTGGTCAGCCCACAACCCAAGAATGGGTTGCCCAATTTGGGCTGGGCGAGGTACTAAGCCGTTTCTTCCGCACTTCGTTTCAATCGTTCTATGGGCAGTTTGGCTGGATGTGTTGCCCAATGCCTAGCTGGGCCTATTTTCCGCTGCGTCTCATGACATTTGCGGGGATTGCGGGGGCGCTGTGGTGGCTGGTTCGGTTTCGGCCGAAAT
Source organism: Promineifilaceae bacterium (SeqCode) (assembly GCA_049614105.1). Lineage (GTDB taxonomy): Bacteria > Chloroflexota > Anaerolineae > Promineifilales > Promineifilaceae > CALECP01. The sequence goes on along the minus strand of JBMZDF010000407.1, from coordinate 3,701 downwards.
CCCCCCACAAACAAGCCGCTCTCGTGCTTTTCAGCAACCTCCTCGGACTCAATTTCCTGCTTTACATCGTCTACAATTTCAGCTTTGTCCAACACCAAGGACGCTACTTCTTCGTCTCCCTCATCCCCATCGGAACCGCCATGACAATCGGCCTAGACACATGGCTAAGACCACTAACCAAACAAATCAAACCTGTCGCACTGCTCCTCCCGCTCACCCTCATACTTGGTCTAAGCCTCATCAACCTATACATCGTCTTCTACATCCTCCCCTGCGGACTAGCATTCCAAGGCTGCTAAACCCTTCCCCCTGAGGTGCTCTCAACTTTTCTTGGCAGAGAAGAATCCGCAGAGCGGAAAAAGCAGCATTCCACCGCAGAGCAGTGGAACGAGTGCGAACACCCTATCTTAATTCTTCATTTCCCGTCCCCTTCTTCATTCATTTTTCTTCATTTCTCCCAACATCTGATACTTCCACCACTCATACCACCCCATCAACAAAGACAGTCGCAAACCGTGTAGACCCACGCGGTAGCCTTTCAGGGTGATGTAGCGCCACCAGAAATGGCGAATGGGCATCGTGTAGGGCGTGTGGAATTTCGGCCGAATTCCCTTCTCATGCAAAATTCCCGCCTCATACGCCGTATATTTGTGCTGTACGCGATGAAAATGTGCAACGTCGTCATAGTTATAATGAACCAAAGGATGCGTCAAATAGCCAATTTCGCCGTCAACAACCGCGATCTCATGCACAGGGCGCTCGTAACGCACCTTGCCGTGCTTAAACAACCGTAGCTGATGATCGGGCCACCAGCCTGCCCCCAGCGTCAGTTTGCCAAAAATATAGTTGTGACGCGGCACGTACCATCCCATTTCTGAACGTTCCGCCATCATTTTGCGAATCTCGCGCCCCAGTTCTGGCGTGCCGCGTTCATCTGCATCCACAAAAAAGACCCAATCAGTGTCAACCGCATCGAGCGCCGCGTTGCGTTGCTGCGCGTAATTCTCGAACACCGACAGTCCAATTTCTGCCCCATGTTCCCGCGCTAACGCCACCGTATCATCCTCGCTATGCGAATCAAACACGAGCACACGATCGGCCCACGCGAGACTGTCAATGCACGCCACAATATGTTTTGATTCGTTCAGCGTTAAGACGATTGCGGTCAATTCCATGTTTTTAATTGTATCGTGTCTAGCTTGGGAATAAAAAACGCCCACCAAATGGTGGGCGCTTTAAAAATTAGGTAAGGGGTGTATTCTTATGCGGGGAGCGCATCTTCGACGAGTGGTTTTTCGGCCGAATTGTCATCTTTCTTACTGATAATCAACTCGTCTTCTTCCACATCGAGTCCAATCGTGTCACCAGCCACAAACGCACCGGCCAACAGGCGATCTGATAGCTCATCCTCAACTGCGCTTTGAATCAAACGACGCAGCGGACGCGCACCAAATTCGCGATTGTAGCCTTTCTCAGCCAGCCACTTCTTGCCTTCGTCAGTTGCCTCAACAATCAAATCATACTCTTCAAGACGTTCATTTAGCTGTGCCAGCAAAATGTCAACAATCTTGAGCGTATGCTCTTGTGTCAGCTCGCGGAAGACAATCACGCTGTCAACACGATTCAGGAACTCAGGACGGAAGTAACGCTTGAGTTGCTCAAGCAGTTGCTTCTTCATATCACGATATTTTGTGTCCTCAGTCGAAACTTCGTCCTCGCGGAACGAGAAGCCAACGCCTGGGCCACGCTTAATCGTAGAAGCTCCCACGTTCGATGTCATGATGATCATCGCGTTGCGGAAATCAACCGTTGCGCCCTTAGAATCGGTCAAATGCCCTTCTTCCATAATCTGCAACAGCAGGTTAAAGATGTCGGGATGCGCCTTTTCGATTTCGTCAAACACGACGATTGAGTACGGACGGCGGCGAATCGCTTCGGTCAGTTGACCTGCATCATCATACCCAACATATCCTGGTGGGGAACCAATCAAACGGGAAACCGTGTGACGTTCCATGAACTCGGACATGTCAAGCTGAATCAGCGCGTCTTCTGTGCCAAACAAGAATCGTGCCAGCGTTTTGGTTAGCTCCGTCTTACCAACCCCTGTTGGGCCAAGGAAAATGAAGGAGCCAATCGGCCGACTTGGGTCTTTTAACCCAGACCGTGCGCGGCGAACCGCTTTTGCAATCGCGGTAATCGCTTCATCTTGTCCGATGATGTGACGGCGCATTTCATCTTCCATCGACAGCAACCGCTGCGACTCAGCTTGTGTAAGCTGGGTAATTGGAATGCCGGTCCACATCGACAGCACTTCGGCAATATCTTCGGGATGCACGCTCAATTCGGCCGTGTTGGTCGCTTCCATCACGTCGATCTCAGCCTGTAGGTCGTCTTCTTCCTCACGCAGTTCGCGTGCGGCGTCAAAACGGCCTTCGCTTAGAGCAACTTCGCGACGTTCGCGCAAATCTGCCAGCTTGTCACGTGCCTCGTCAATCACGCCCGGCTGCGTCCCGCGATACAAACGCACGCGCGAGCCACCTTCGTCGATCAGGTCGATCGCCTTGTCTGGCAAGAAGCGTTCGGTCACATAACGTTCAGACAGCTTAACCGCTTGGACAATTGCCTCGTCCGTAATGGTCAAGTTGTGATGCGCTTCGTAAGCACCTTTGACGCCGTGCAGAATCAGGATTGATTCTTCGGCCGAAGGTTCATCAACCCGCACGGGCTGGAAACGACGCTCAAGTGCAGCATCGCTCTCGATATGCTTACGATATTCTTCAAGGGTTGTTGCACCCACGCACTGGAGTTCACCACGTGCGAGTGAGGGCTTCAAAATGTTAGCGGCGTCAACTGAGCTACCCGCAGCCCCAGCGCCAACGAGCATGTGGACTTCATCAATAAACAGAATGGCATCACTCTGCTTTAGTTCTTCAATCACGCGCTTCAGGCGTTCTTCAAACTGGCCACGATACATTGTGCCAGCGACCAAGCTGCCTACATCAAGCTGCAAAACACGTTTGCCATACAGCGTGCTTGGTACTTTGCCTGCCACAATTCGCTGGGCAAGCCCTTCCACAATTGCAGATTTACCAACGCCCGGCTCGCCAACGAGCGCAGGGTTATTTTTACGACGACGCGCAAGTACCTGAATCACACGCTCAATCTCGCTCTGGCGACCAATCACAGGATCAAGCTTGCCTTCTTCGGCCATCGCCGTCAGATCGGTTGCTAACTGGTCAACCATAGGCGTCTTGCTTTTTTCCTTTTTCTTGTTCGCGTCACGGGTGCGACGGCTGCGTTCGCGTGGGGCAGTTTCTGTTGCGCCTGCGGTTGCAGGATTTTCGCGCAGCATACGGCGCGTTTGGCGGCGAATTTGCTCTTGCGTCACGCCAAATTTGCGTAACACTTCAACGGCACGGCTGTCGCTCTGACGAACCATACCGAGCAATAAATGCTCTGTGCTCACATAATGCTGGTTCATACGCCCAGCTTCTTCAAGTGCGTATTCCAAAACTCGCTTCGTTGATGGTGCGAGTTCAATCTTAGAAAACGGTGTTCCGCTGCTCTTGCCGCCAGTCAATCGTTCAACGACGGTACGGACGCGGTTGGTTTCCAACCCAAGTTCACGCAAGACACGGCCGGCTACCCCGCCGTCTTCACGCAATAAACCAATCAATAAATGCTCACCGCCAATATAACTA
>JBMZDF010000406.1:0-5749 GCA_049614105.1 Promineifilaceae bacterium (SeqCode) | reverse complement strand
CGCAATTGCGATCGCGTTGCCGCGCAGAACGAGGATTCGCACGGGGTCTTCTAGGACAACGAAGTCGCTTGCTTGGTCAAACAGTTCAAGTGTGTCGTCGATAAAGTTGGCGCGGAACTGCGTCAGCATTTTGCCCGCAAAGCTAATCTCGATCAGACGGTTACTGCCAGGATCAAGGACATAAATCCGTGAAGGCAAGCCTGTTCCAACAATTTTGACCGCATTGGGCGACACAAGTGGCTCTGCGAAACCCTGTTCGGCCAGCGTTGTTTCGTCCCACATGATGCGCTCGTTGCGAATACGGCGGAAGCGCCCATCCTCGTAAAGCGTCAAAATGCTGGCGTCCTCTGGATTGAGAATTAAATCGGTTGCGGCTTCTAACTCAGGCAGCGGGACAGCCTTAGACCCCTCGTTAATTTGGAATCCGTTGCCGTTTGGCACATAGCGCCACAATCGGGCGCTGGACACATCATCACCCCGATCAAGCACGTAAAGGCGGCTGATATACGTTGCCAGTGCGGTTGGTTCGCCCCATTCACTCGCTAATCCCAGCGGAACAGCCAGTCGATCCCCAATTTCTGGGAAATAGATAATCGCCGCTCCTTTCGAGTCGAGAATGGCTAACGAATCGCGTGTCTCCGAATTGCCCGGCTTCCACACCATATCGACCAGTTCGCCCACAATATGCGCCTGAATCGAGTCGCCACGTGTTGCGATACGCTGCGGCTCCCCTGCGATCAGGTTGAAATCACGGTCAACATCGTGACGGTAAACGACATCATTAAAGGTATCTAGCACAAATAGATGGCGCGTTCCGTCCCCCGTAACGCCAATTGAGATACTGCTGAGTTGAACATCATCAGGATAACGGTAAAGCACTTCGCCCTGCAAACGCACTACATTATCCAATACGTCAAGCTGCTGGCGAGCCATATCGCGATATTGGTTAATGGCATCATCCTCGTTCGTAATCTCCAACGATTCCTCGACCAGCGCCAACACATTTTGATAAAGTTCGCGGGCGCGGGCAGGTTCGGCCGAACCCGCCTCCTGTAAAGACGTTTCCATATTCAACCGCATCTGCGACAAATTCGAGCGTTGCCCACCCTGAATAAAGACCCCCGAAACGATCAGCCCCACAACAACTGGAATCACAATCGCGATCAGCAACGCATAAAGCGGTTCATTTGCAGGGGCATTCTCATGCTCTTCGGGCGGTGAACGCAATGCGTTGAGCATTTCAGCCAGCCAGCGTGTTGCATCCGCAAGGCGTCCCGCAATACCAGCCGTCGCATTAATCGCCTTCTGCTCAATCTGTTCACTTGGACTCAGATCAGATGCGATGGCGGCTGGATTGGGCGGAATATCCCGCACGGGCGCACGTTTGCCCTGGGTTGGCTGGAGCGGAACGGGCTTCGGCCGAAGTGTGATCGGCATCTCATCCAATGGGTTAATCGGAACAGTGGGCGCATTGCGTTTTTCCGCTAGCAGGTTGCGACGACGGCGACGGATCGCCGCGATTTTTTCTTTTTCGTCGCTGTCGTCTTCCGTGTCCTCACCTGTATCAACGAGCTTAAATGGCCGGGTTGCAGAGAGGCTGGGTTCGGCCGAATTTGATTCCTCTTGGATCTCTGGCGGCTTAATAAAAGACGATTTACCCGTCTCTGAAAACGAAACAAGCAGCAATCGTGCCGAATAACGGTGTAATAAATGCTTGAGACCATCCTGCGCCTCACCACTCGTTTTGCCCACAAGCGGCAGCACAAACGCCTGATTCGGCAAATGTCCAATACGCGGATCGGCCAGCAACAGCAGATCCCCCGTTTGTAACCAATTGTGCGAAAAGCGAATATCAAGGTCGTCTGTGTGGCCTAAGGCGGTAAATTCGTCTGGTTTTTCGGTAGGGATCGGTTCGAGGCCAAAACTATGCCCAATAAAGGCAAACGCCTCGCCCACTTGCACCATAAACAGTTCTTGCTCACGCAACACGGCGGCGATGAGCGCCCCTTCACGGCGGAGCTGGCCTGATTTGTTATAGTCGAGCAGGGCGTTATTGGCGGCAGCGGTGGCGCTACGCAGCGCAGCGGTGGCGCTGCCTGCACTTCCGAAAAAATGATCGGCAAACGTTTTTGCGACAATGTTGTGCAAATTTGCCGTTTCATCAAGCTGTCCGCTGAGCGTCACGTGGACAAACAACGTGTCACCCTCCCGCCCCCGCGCCGCCGAGGCTGGGGCAGGCTTAGAAAACAGGCCAGGAACAGCAGCGTCCTCGTGTTCTTGGACCTTACCATTGACCAGATGCAGTTGCTCTGTGATAGCTTGCAGATTCATGCGTTTGTTGGTACTTCTTTGTTACACGCTAAGCATAACATTTTTTAGTGAAAAGTGAAAAGCAATAGGGTTTTCACTACACACTTTTCACGTTCTACTCTAAGCTTTCCGCTTCAAGTATGCCGTCACTTCATTCCGATTATGAAACAAATGGCGAATTCCTACCACCTCAAAGGTTTGGCTTAACTGCGCTTCGGTGTCTAATAGTTTAACAAGCGCATGGTACTGTGGCAGTTTGATTGTCATGACAGCAAATCCATCTGGTTTGAGATGGGGGGCAAAACGGGATAGCGTATCGGCCGAACGGCTTGCATCAAGGCGCATGTCATTGACGATCAGATCAAATTTCTCATGGTCATCTAACTGTTGTTGATAAAATTCGGCCGAAGCACGCACATGTCGCACGCCCCAATCTTGCTTAAAACTCGGATGCAGATCGCCAGGGTCAACCGCAATCACAACAAGATCGGGATGATGATTACGCAAAACACGTGTCCAGCCGCCGGGCGCAGCACCTAAGTCAACCGCCACACCTTGGCTCGGCAGCTTAATATCAAACGCCTCGATCGCTTCCAATAGCTTAAACTCGGCGCGACTGACCTGCCCTTTCTCACGCTTAAAACGGCGCTCGCCACCTGCCCAGTCAGATAAGTTGTAATCGGCCGTTGACACCCCAACCAACGCAACCAACGCCCCATCAACCTGCCCAATCACAACGGAAATGACCGTTTGCGGCTCACGCACGTTGAGCGTTGCGCCAGTGACTTGCTCAACCGTTTGCGACATTTGTTTATTAATGTCAAACGGTTTGAAGGGCACTTTTTTGGCAAAGATGCGGGTTTGGACAGAAAACGGCGTGCCCGTTGCTAAATTGTCGAGCAGCCCGTCGCGCAGCACACGCTTAAGGCGTTTATAATCGTCCTCGCTGCCTGTTAGTTCAACGATACGATGGACGGGGTTCATATGGCGCACAAAAATCGGCCGAAATTTGATCAATCGCGAGGCCAACGCCCCATATGCATCATTGCAACGAATCAATTGCACCCCAGGCGCAAGTTTTGCTTGCCGCTGGACTTTTTTGCCCATGCGTTTTATCTCTTTCCAGCCCAACATCTCAAAATCGACGCTGGTTGTCATCACCAAATCTGTCATATTACCTCAAACCGAACTCTATAGAATAAGCAGCAAACAATATCATCGTTTAAATCAAGCTAAACAATAATGATGAATTGTACCCCCTTGCATATCGTCAATTCAATATCGGGCGGAAAATCACATATTTGCCCTAGCAAAAACAATCAGAGTGCTGGTTTTTTGAGTTTTGGCACTTTCGCGCCACGTTTGCAGCTACCGATGGGTCAGAGGCCATAATCGAAATTCAATCTCTCTGCTACATCTAGTCAAACACACCTTCCACAAAGCACTTGATTTTTTATTCTCAAACGGGCAAGCTATTAAGAACATACAGAGCCATTGGTGGCTCACTCCCATGTACACAATATGTCATTTAGCTTATGCTTTCATTCGTTCGACGAGACACACGTCTTATTGCATATCTAAAAGACAATCAACAAATAGAAGGGTACTGGGATTTATGCGAGAATCCTAAGGCGACATTGGAGCATTATCGAACACATTGGCTTTCAACATGACTATTTTAAAAGTTGATCGTATTTCTAAAGCTTTTCACAAAGACGGCGTGACGGTCCATGCCATAAGAGACGTCTCTCTAAATGTCGATGCAGGCGAAGTATTAGCGTTTTTAGGGCCAAACGGTGCAGGTAAAACAACCGCCATCAAAATGATGGCGGGGCTAATTTATCCCGACTCAGGAGGGGTTCTGATTGAGGGCGAAAGTCCCGCCAACCATTCTGTGCTGAGAAAAGTGGGGGCGGTTCTTGAAGGAAACCGAAACCTATATTGGCGCTTAACTGTCAAGGAGAATCTGGAATATTTTGGCGTTTTGCGCGGCATGCCATTTGATAAAACAGCTCAACGAGCAACAGAGCTAATTGAATGCTTTGGTCTGGGCGACAAAACAAACAGCATCGCGCTTCATCTTTCCAGAGGGATGCAACAAAAATTATCGATTGCAGTTGCGCTCATGCATGATCCTAAACTGCTGCTTTTGGACGAGCCAACGCTGGCACTAGATGTCCAAGCAGTTGAGGATATGATTGCACTCATTCGGACGATCAGTAAAGAAGGCAAGGCGATCTTAATCACAACCCATCAGCTAGATATTGCCCAAAAAGTAGCGACGCGAGTCGCAATGATTCAGTCGGGTCGGGTTATGGTCGAGGATACACCCACAAACTTAATCTCGGCCTATTCTAGCGGCATCTACTCAATTTACTTAGATCAACCGATTCCAACAGATGTTAGCCATCAGCTAAGAGCACTGGGGGCAGAACTGTATGGGGAAACAGTTATTGTCAAAACAGGTGTGTCTGCGCTTTACGCTTGTTTGGAACATTTAAAGCCTATTCCGATCCAGCGAATCGAGCGGGATTCGGCCGATTTAGAATACATCTTTCGAGAGGTTACAAAAACAAACCATGAGTCATCTACTTCGCGCTGAGTTAAAACGCAGCTTCACCATGCTCAAACGCTATCCAAGCGAATTTCTTGGCATGTTTTTAGTCATCATCCTGTTGTTTGGCGTCCTGTTTTTTGGCGCAGGATACATGGCAGGGTCGCCCGCCCTGTTTGGTGACAGATTAGACAACCTGATTGTAGGCTATTTCATTTGGAGCCTCGCCATGTTCTCGTCAACCAGCATTGCCTCCGAAATCACAAGTGAAGGGCTAGTGGGCACGATTGAGCAAGTTTTTCTCTCTCCCTTCCAAGTCCGAACTATTTTGCTGATCCGTTCACTCTCTAGTCTCGTCATCAACTTGGGCCTCAGCATCGTCGTGATGTTGATCTTGCTGTTGATTACGGGTCGAACGCTATCTTTCCAGATTACGATCCTACTCCCCTTCGCAACCGCCATCTTAGCAATTTACGGCATCGCCTTTGCAATCGGCGGGCTGTCGATGATAGTCAAAAAAGTCTATCAAATCATGCCCCTCCTACAATTTTCGCTGCTGATATTGATCATCACGCCAGTCGAAGATTGGGAGGGCATTGGGGCGATTCTCGGCTACCTGCTACCTATTACACCTAGCATCTGGCTGTTGCGGGACATTTTAGTGAGAGGGCTGTCACCCAATATCACATTAGCAATTGCGTGTGTCGTCAATGGTGTTCTGTACTATGTCGTTGGCCTTGTTCTGTTTTCATATACCGAAAAACGTGCTAGACAAAAAGGATTAATTGTTGGTTACTAAGTAGATCACAAGTCGTCATTGACGAAAAAACTTTATCAAACCGCTGACAGTAGAAATTTTTCGTGTATAATTGGTGGTCGATTAAT
>JBMZDF010000405.1:0-5753 GCA_049614105.1 Promineifilaceae bacterium (SeqCode) | reverse complement strand
ACACAAGAGGCACTTGTTGTTGAAGAAATTGCCACCGAGACACCGCTCCCGACTGAGACGCCAACGCCCACGCCACTTCCACCGACGCCCACGCCGACCGTGACGCCGCTCCCGCTCTCTTTCGCTTTGAAGGGGCTGCAAAATATCCCGCAGACGTTTAACAATTGTGGGCCGGCCAACCTGTCAATCGTGCTCGAATTCCATGGCGACTTAACGACGCAAGAGGTTGCCGCCACCGCGCTCAAGCCCAATCCCAACGATCGCAACGTTAGCCCTTGGCAAATTGATGAGTTTGTGTGGGGACAAACGGGAATGCGATCTGTGTTCCGCAGCGGTGGCACAGAGGAAATGTTGAAGCAGTTCCTAACCGCAGGCTTCCCCGTTGTCATCGAACGTGGTATCGACTTCCAAGATGGCAACGGCTGGTATGGTCACTATCTGACCATCTTCGGCTATGATGACGAAACGCGCATTTTTGACGCAATGAACACCTACGCCCAACCGTGGGCACCCGACGGCGAACCCTTCCCCTATGAGGATGTGCTTGGTTCGTGGAAGGATTTTAACTACACCTTTTATGTTATCTATCCAGAGGATCGTGAGGCAGAGGTTAATAAACTTTTAGGTGAAACACTCAGCGATGACACCTTGATGTGGGAAAACGTGGTGAATATTGCCCGCGATCAAATTCGTGCAGACGGCACGGACAAATTTGCATGGTTCAATCTTGGCACAGGGTTAACGGAGTTGGGTATTTTGACGGGTGACGCAACCTATTATGAAGGGGGCGCGGCCGCTTTTGACGAGGCTCGTAAACTTGATTTGCCTTATCGGATGCTGTGGTATCAACATCGACCTTATATGGCTTACTTCAAAATCGGCCGAACTCAAGACGTAATCAACCTCGCCAACGCCACCCTTGAAACACGCGGCGGTCGCCAAGTCGAAGAAACCTACCTCTGGCTCGGACACGCCCAAACCGCCGTCAATGACGCCCTCAGCGCAGGCAACGCCTACCGCGACGCGCTCAAAGTCAACGAAAATTTCTACCCCGCCCAAACAGCACTCGACTGGCTGACGCGCGATGGAGGGTAGAGGGTGAAAAAGAAATATTCTTCATTCTCTTCCCCCTCCCTTTCTTCATGTTTTCTATCCGCCCCGAAACCCCCGCCGATATTACTCAGATTCGGCAAGTGACTCTTGACGCATTTAGACAGGTTGGTGAAGCCAATCTGGTTGATGCGCTGCGTACAAACGGCACAGCGCTATTTTCACTCGTTGCGACGCAAGCTGAGCGCGTTGTTGGACATATTATGGTGTCGCCTGTGACCATTGTGGATGGCGATGAGACATGGACAGCGGTCGCAATTGCGCCTGTTGCCGTCACGCCCCAGCTACAAAAAATGGGCGTCGGCTCCCAGCTTGTCCCCGCCGCACTAGATGCGTGTCGCAAAGCAGGACATCCGCTCGTGTTCTTACTCGGTCACCCCAGCTACTATCCGCGCTTTGGATTTGTCCCCGCCCAACCACATGGAATTAAGCTTCCTTTTGAAGTGTCGGTGGCAGCGTTTATGGTCATCGAACTTCAGGCAGGAGCACTGCAAAACAAACGCGGCATGTTACACTACGCACCTGAATTTGACAGTTTATAATTTCATCAAGACTTTTTAAAATGAGTGTGTTTCAACTCAGCAAAGTGTTAAAGGTTGTCATACCTGTGGAAATAGATACTTGCCTCCACAAGTATGACAAGGGTTGCTAGCTTCTCAATCTATTTGAAACCCACTCATAACTAACAATGCGTCGCCACCGATGGTAGGCGGAAAAATGGATAACGCATAACGCATAATTGATAATGACCAACTATTTTGCCAATGTGGACGTTCTTCGTTATCCGTTATGAATTATCAATGTGTGTGTCATTTGAGTAAAGAGCGGTGGCTGAGCCTGTCGAAGCAAGCCTGAGCAACACACCACTATGACTTCGGCAAGCTCAGTCTACGTTATCGTTACCAACCCATTTGAAACACACCCATTATCAATTTTAAAATAGTCAGTAAAAACATTTACCCACTCAGTTTCCCTTTGGATGTTAGGTGGGAACACTTGATTTAACGAACCCCACATGTCCGCAACTTACCCATTTTCTGCTCTTGTCGGTCAAGATTCTATGAAACTCGCGCTTATTCTCAACGCGATCAATCCCGCCATTGGTGGCGTATTGATCCGTGGTGAAAAAGGGACAGCGAAATCAACCGCCGTGCGCGGGTTGGTGGCGCTGCTGCCGCCAATTCTGGTCGCAGAAGGTTGCCCCTACCCCTTTGCGATCAGCGAAACACCTAACGACCTTTGGCCGCACCAAGTACGAAACACAACGTCGCGCCCTGCGCCGCTTGTCAATTTGCCACTGGGCGTAACCGAAGATCGCGTCTTGGGCGCAATCGACTTTGAACGTGCGATTCAGAAGGGTGAAAAACATTTCCAACCTGGTTTGTTGGCGCAGGCGCATCAAGGTGTGTTGTACATTGATGAAGTCAATTTGCTGGCGGATCACGTGGTCGATGTGCTGCTTGATGTGGCGGCAACGGGCATCAACTTGGTTGAGCGTGAAGGGGTGTCTGTTAGCCATCCCGCAAAATTTATCCTTGTTGGTACGATGAACCCTGAAGAGGGTGAATTGCGTCCGCAGTTGCTTGATCGGTTTGGCTTGGCGGTTGAAATCGCAGGGCCACAAGATCGAACGGAACGCACCACCATTGTCAAACGGCGTTTGGCGTTTGAGCGTAATTCGGCCGAATTTCAATCCACCCACACCCCCGCCGACACCCAGCTCAAAGCACAAATTATCACCGCGCAGCAACGCCTGCCCGATGTTGAACTCGCTGACGAGCTGCTCGATCTGATCGCCGACATCAGCCTTGCGTTTGGCGTAGACGGGATGCGGGCCGACATCGTGATCTACAAAACGGCGCGTACACTGGCGGCGTGGGAAGGGCTGAAAGAAGTTTCGGCCGAACACATCCAGCAAGCCGCCTCGCTTGCGCTGCCCCACCGCCAACGCCGTCAACCGTTTGACGACCCAGGCATCGATCAGCAAAAGCTTGACGATCTCGTCAATCAGTTCAACGAATCACAGGCGGATCGCGAACCTGAGTCCGAGCCTGAATCGGCCGAATCGGAGGGCGACTGACCAGCCACCCGAACAACCGCTCCCACAGCCCCCATCCAATGACAACACAGGGCGCGGCGAGTCGCAAGACGCGATCGGCGACCCGTTTCGCGTCAAACAACTGGCCGCTCAAAGTCGCCAACGAGCCACGGCGCTTGGTCGCCGCACACGCACAACCGACACCGCACGTGGGCAAATAATCAGGAGCGCGATCCCAATTGAACCAATTCGACGCTTTGGGGATGTAGCGCTATTGCCGACATTGCGTAATGCGGCACTGGCACAAGCTGGGGAACAATCAGGCGTCAATTATTCGGTTCGCAAGTCAGATTTACGGCGGAAAGTGCGGGCGAGTAAGGTAGGAAACTTGATTCTGTTTGTCGTGGATGCGTCGGGCAGCATGGCGGCACGGCAACGGATGACGGCGGTGAAAGGGGCGATTCTGAGTCTGTTGATTGATGCATATCAGAAGCGGGATCAGGTTGGCATGATTGCGTTTCGGGGCGAAGGGGCGCAGCTTGTGTTGCCGCCAACCAATTCGGCCGATCTTGCCCAACGGCATCTACAACAGTTGCCCACAGGCGGCCGAACCCCGCTTGCCCACGCCCTGCACCTCGCCAATCAAACGCTTGCCCGCTACCAAACGAACCAATATTTGCCGCTGCTGATCCTCATCAGCGACTGCCGCGCCAACGTACCGATGCGGGCAGAGCATAACCTGCTTGCAGCCCAAAGCGAAGTGCTCCAGCTTGCCCAACAGCTAGCAGAGCAATCTGTTTCCTCGCTTGTTGTCGAAACGGGTGGCAAACGTGGGCGCGGCAATTTTGCACAGCAGGTCGCGCAGGCGCTCAATGGGGAGTGGTTGAAGTTGGCGGGACTTTCGGCCGAAGTCCTCACCAACCACATCAAACACAATCGATCACGATAGAAAAGGTCTATTCACACAAATCGGATTTTAGGGTTGAGATAAACATAGATTACCTCGGAAACAAGCTGAGTCGCGGTTGCAATAATCAGTAAAAGTAGCGTGCCAGCTTCAATGGCAACCACATCTTTTGTAAATATCGCATTCAATAAATACCGACCCAGACCCGGAAACCCAAATATTTGCTCGACAATAACCAACCCACCAATTAAGTAGTTCACATGCAGCATCATCACCGTTATGGGGGCGAGCAGAGCATTCTTCAAAGCGTGTTTAAAAATCACCCGATGTCGCGGCAGGCCTTTTAACTCTGCGGTGCGTATATAATTTTCACCCAACACATCAAGCATACTTGCCCGCGTTAGCCGCAAAATATAACCTAATTCCGCCAGTGTCAACGTCAAGATAGGCAAAATCAGCAGTTCGGGCTGGCTGAACAGACTTTCCCCAGACGCAATAACGGTCACAGGGGGAACCCATCTAAGCCACACGCCAAGAATCATAATCAACAGAACACCGCTTACAAATTGCGGTGTCATTGTTGTGACGATGCCAAAAAAGGACAAGGTGCGATCGATAAAATTACCTTTGTTCAATGCCGCAACCACGCCTAGAAAAAATGAGATAGGCATAATCAAGACAAACGAGACACCCGCCAAGAGGGCTGAGTTACCAAGGCGACGGCCCAGCATTTCGGCGACAGGGCGATTGTCATTGATTGAGATACCGGGGTCAAAGCGAAGCATCCCTTTTTGCAGCGGTAAGTAATCGATGGGCGTATTGCGTTCAGTGATCCACATGCTGCCGTTAAAATATAACGACGTTTGACTGCCGCCCTCTATCCACATTGCCGCACGATTGTCGTCATAGATGCCCCAAAATACCGAAACCCCCGCCTCGTTTAATTCCCACTGGTCATCAGGATGTTGAGTGGCTATCACCGTGCCGTCAGGTTGCAGTTCGCGGCGCACAATTGTTTTGCCATCGTTGACAAACGGGCGATACAACGTGCCATCATCAGCAACTGACCACCATCCCGTTTGCCCCATGCTATCCGATCGCTTCGTTAGACTTGTGCCAAGCAAGCGGGATGCTTGGTAATCGCTGCCCAACAGCCAGCGACGGTAACGAGTCAAGCTGGGGTCATCTAACGCATATTGGTTGTTAAAAGAGGCTTCCTGCTCTGGCGTGATAAACACGCCTAGCTTGTTATAGGCGATATTGCCAGGGGCGATTTCGGCGATCCAAAAGACGATTACGGACAAAAGCTGTAGCGTGAGCAAAAACAGCACGATTTTCTGTGCTAGATAACGAATCATGTTGAAAAGGTTCTCAGTGTTCTAGGAAAATATGTCAGGCTACTAAGACTTTGTTTGGCAATGTAGACAGATGGTGAGCAGCGAAATCGGGCGTTTGATACGTGTCTTTTTTTGTATGGTTATGGTGCATCAACAACAACTCGGCAGAGCAGTGTATTGTTTGTTTCGAGATCGGGACCCCAGACAATTTCGGCCGAACTATCCCAACTCACCTGATTATAGCCGTCTTTCACACCGACCGAAGCGGCCGAATGAACGGTTGTCGCGGTCCAGTTGCTGTCATCAAAATCGGCCGATTTCCAACCATCAGGCTCACCCGAATCTGTAAAAGCACAGGGCG
>JBMZDF010000404.1:0-5796 GCA_049614105.1 Promineifilaceae bacterium (SeqCode) | reverse complement strand
TCTTTAGATATTGAAATTGCTTCTGTACATAAATATAGCGACAAAGATGAAACCGGTGCCGAGTTATATTTATCAGATGAGCATCCTAATGGTGCTGCTGTTTGTTTTAGTCGCCTGTAGTGGCGGCGAAGAACCAGCACCGACGGAAGCACCTGTTCAGGAAACTGAACCAGAAGAAGTGGTCAAGGAGACTGAACCAGAGGCTGAGCCAGAAGCCGAAGCAGAAATGGATGAGGTGATGGACAGTGGCAAGATCGTTGCTGGCGGCGCTGGTTTCATCGACCGTGCGTTGGCTGGCGAGTTTGCTGGCACAACTGTCACCATGCTTGGCCCAATCACCGACGAGGATGAGGTCAAACTCAACGCAACCGTTGCTGAGTTTGAAGCCGCGACAGGCATTGATCTTGTTTACGAAGGCACAAAAGAGTTTGAAGCCATTGTCACAACTCGTGTAGAAGGCGGTGACGCACCAGACATCATCGACTTCCCACAGCCCGGTTTGCTGGCGAATTTTGTTCGCGCAGGCCACGTCATTGACCTCAACGATCATTTCGACAGCAGCTATCTTGAAGACCAATACATCCAATCTTGGCTCGACATGGCAACGATCGAAGGTGAAATGGCAGGCCTCTGGCATCGTGTTTTTGGTAAATCACAAGTTTGGTATCCAAAAGACGATTGGGAAGCGGCTGGCTACCCCATTCCAGAGACGTGGGATGAGTTGGTAGAAGTCATGGATCTGATTGTTTCAGACGGTGACGCGCCATGGTGTATCGGCATCGAATCGGGTGCGGCCACGGGCTGGGCAGCGACTGACTGGACCGAAGAAATGATGCTCCGCACCACCTCGCTTGAAAATTATGATGCGTGGGTCGCGGGTGAACTTCCCTTTGATTCTCCAGAGGTCAAGGGCGCGATTCAAGCGTGGGCCGACATCTGGTTCAACGATGATTATGTATTTGGCGGCCGTGAGCAAATCGCAACCACCTTCTTTGGTGACTCTCCAGCAGCCATGTTTGAAGATCCGCCACAATGTTGGATGCACCGTCAAGGCTCATTCATCACCTCCTTCTTCCCAGAAGGCAATAAAGCTGGCGTAGATTACGATTTCTTCTACCTACCACCAATCGGCGACGAGTATGGTCGCCCATACCTCGTTTCTGGCGACATTTATGCTGCATTCAGCGATCGTCCAGAAGTTATGGCGATGATGGAATACTTCTCACGCGGTCAATCGCTAGAAGTATGGATGGGAAGCGGTGGCGCACTTTCTCCACATAAAGATGTGGACTTGAGCTGGCACAGCGATCCTGTTGAAGCCAATGTTGGCGCAGCTATCGCCGCAGCAACCTCTGTCCGCTTTGATGCATCTGACCTGATGCCTGGCGAAGTTGGCGCAGGCACATTTTGGACAGGCATGACCAGTTTTGTGAACGGTGATGCTGACCTCGACACCATCGTGACCGAGATCGATGCAAGCTGGCCTGCGGGCATTGCAGGCGAAAGTGGTTCCGAAATCGAAAGCGGCGATGATGAAGGTGCAATGGCTGGCGGCTCATTCCTCGAACGCGCTTACGCTGGCGAGTTCGACGGGACAACCGTCACGATGCTTGGCCCAATCACCGACGAAGATGAAGTTAAACTTAACGCAACCGTCGCTGAATTTGAAGCCGCAACAGGCATCGACCTTGTTTATGAAGGGACGAAAGAGTTTGAGGCGATCGTCACGACCCGTGTGGAGGGTGGCGACGCACCAGACATTGTCGACTTCCCACAACCCGGTTTGCTGGCAAACTTTGTGCGAGCAGGCCATACGATTGACCTGAACGACCACCTAGCACCGGGCTACTTAGAAGGCCAATACATCCAATCTTGGTTGGACATGGCAACTATCGAAGGCGAAATGGCTGGTGTTTGGCATCGCGTCTTTGGTAAATCTCAAGTTTGGTATCCAAAAGACGACTGGGAAGCGGCCGGCTATCCCATTCCAGAAAATTGGGAAGAACTGGTTGCGGTCATGGACTTGATCGTGTCAGATGGTGACACTCCTTGGTGTATCGGCATCGAGTCTGGCGCAGCAACTGGCTGGGCAGCAACTGACTGGACTGAGGAAATGATGTTGCGCACCACCTCGCTCGAAGATTATGATGCGTGGGTCGCTGGCACGCTAGACTTCTCAAGCCCAGAAGTTAAAAGCGCAATCGAAGCGTGGAGCGAGATTTGGTTCAACGATGACTATGTATTTGGTGGTCGTGAGCAAATTGCGACAACCTTCTTTGGTGATTCACCCGCCGCCATGTTTGAAGATCCACCCAAATGTTGGATGCACCGCCAAGGCTCGTTTATCACCTCTTTCTTCCCAGAAGGGAATGAAGCTGGCGTAGACTATGACTTCTTCTATCTGCCACCAATCGGCGACGATTATGGCCGTCCATATCTTGTATCAGGCGACCTGTACGCTGCATTTAGCGACCGTCCAGAAGTCATGGCGATGATGGAATATTTTGCAACGGGCGAATCTTTGAAGGTCTGGATGGAAAGCGGTGGCGCACTGTCTCCTCACAAAGATGTTGACCTGAGTTGGCACAGCGACCCTGTTGAAGCAGGCGTTGGTGCAGCAATCGCGGCCGCAACCTCGGTTCGTTTCGACGCATCTGATTTGATGCCCGGTGAAGTTGGCGCAGGCACATTCTGGACAGGTATGACCAGTTATGTAAACGGCGACTCTGATCTCGATACGATTTTGGCCGAAATCGACGCATCTTGGCCCGCAGGCATCGAAGGCGAAAGCGGTGCTGAAATTGAAGGCGGCAGTGCAGAAGCACCGGGCTTTGTTGCGCGTGCGCTTGCTGGTGAATTTGACGGCACAACCGTTACAATGCTCGGCCCTGTTACCGACGAAGATGAAGTTAAGCTAAACGCCACGGTTGCTGAGTTTGCAGAAGCGACAGGCATCAACTTTGTTTACGAAGGGACAAAAGAGTTTGAGGCGATTGTCACCACACGTATTGAAGGCGGCGACGCACCAGACATCATCGACTTCCCACAACCCGGTTTGCTGAACAACTTTGTTCAAGCAGGCGCAATTGTTGACCTAAACGATTATTTCTCACGCGAATATCTCGAAAGTCAATATATTAGCTCATGGCTAGACATGGCCGACATGGATGGTAATATGGCTGGCGTTTGGCATCGTGTCTTTGGTAAATCACAAGTTTGGTATCCAAAGGACGATTGGGAAGCGGCTGGCTATCCGATTCCAGAAACACATGATGAGCTAATTGCCGTCATGGACATGATTGTGGCAGATGGCGACACCCCTTGGTGTATCGGCATTGAGTCTGGTGCGGCGACGGGTTGGGCAGCAACTGACTGGACTGAAGAATACATGCTGCGCACCACCTCGCTTGAGAACTATGATGCGTGGGTTGCAGGTGAACTGCCGTTCAGCAGCCCAGAAGTGCAGGCCGCTATCGAAGCGTGGAGCGAGATTTGGTTCAACGATGACTATGTATTTGGTGGTCGTGAGCAGATTGCAACCACATTCTTTGGTGATTCACCAGCCGCTATGTTTGAAGATCCACCCAAATGCTGGATGCACAAGCAAGGGTCATTTATCACATCGTTCTTCCCAGAAGGGAACGAAGCGGGTGTTGACTATGACTTCTTCTACTTGCCACCTGTCGGTGACGACTATGGGCGTCCTTACTTGGTTTCAGGCGACATCTATGCGGCAACAAGTGACCGTCCAGAAGTGTTAGCCTTCATGGAATACTTCACGCTGGGTGAATCGCTTAAGGTTTGGATGGAAAGCGGTGGCGCACTATCTCCTCATAAAGATGTGGACTTGGGCTGGCATAGTGATCCAGTTGAAGCTGGCGTTGGTGCTGCGATTTCAGCAGCAACCTCTGTACGTTTTGACGGTTCCGACTTGATGCCAGGCGAGGTTGGTGCGGGTACGTTCTGGACGGGTATGACAAGCTATGTTAATGGCGATGCAGACCTAGAAACGATCTTAGCTGAAATCGACGCAAGCTGGCCATAGGCTGATAATTATGTGAGGGGTGTGGCTCACCACACCCCCACAAACACCCCACCCATCTACTTTATAAGCAGGAAAGGAAGAAGATGTCCACGACTACGACGAACGTCCCCTCAAACAATCAACATTGGGAATCATTCAACCTAACAAGAATTTTCGCGGGCATTGGACTACTAGCAGGGACATCCTATCTGCTCTATTTGGGCTTCAAATTTCTACAAACACCTGATGTCTTTTTACAAGATTATATTAATCCGACTGAGCAACAGCTCCAACTAAAAATAATTATTACCGTATTTGCCATCATCTGGGGTGTTGGCGGCATGTCATTGCTATTTTATTTGCTAAACTGGATTGCTGAAGGATTCCCCCATGCCATTCAACAATATATTACACCCTATATTTTTGTACTTCCCGCATCCGCCCTCCTAATTTATACGCTCGGGCTCCCCACAATCCGCACGATTCGCACAAGCTTTTTTGACCGCAACGCTGAGAACTTTGTCGGTTTGGCAAACTATCAGGCTGTTTTCACAAATCGGATCATGCTAACGGCGTTTCGTAACAACGTTTTATGGCTTGTGTTTGGTGCGACGTTTTCTGTCGCAATTGGCCTTGTCGTTGCAACCTTGGCAGATCGCAGCAAGTTCGAGAAACTTGCCAAGTCGTTAATCTTTTTGCCGATGGCAATCTCGTTTGTGGGCGCAGGCGTCATTTGGAATTTTATTTATGTTGTGCGTGATGAAGGCAGCAACCAGATTGGGCTGTTGAATGCGCTGCTGGTCAATGCAGGATTTGAGCCGCAGGCTTGGACAACCACCCTTTGGATCAACAAACTGGTTGACAACTCGTCAGCGATTCAGGCGTGGCAGGCAAATTTGCCAGAGTGGATGGTTGAGTATGGGCTGCTGGGTGGCGCACACAACTTCTTTTTAATTATTATCTTTGTTTGGCTTCAAACTGGGTTTGCTATGGTGCTGTTTTCGGCCGCACTCAAAGGCATCCCCTCCGAACTACTGGAAGCAGCACGGGTTGATGGCGCAAGCGAATGGACCGTGTTCTTCCGCATCATGATCCCGTCGATTTGGGGAACAATTGTGACGGTGACCACCACAATTGTCATTGCATCGCTCAAAATCTTCGACATTGTGCGCGTTATGGGGCGCGGCCAAGCCAGCACGCAGGTCATTGCAACGCAGTTCTACCAAGAGATCAACGTCACAAATAACAAGGGGCTGGCGGCGACGATTGCGGTTGTCTTGTTGGTCGCGGTTGTTCCCGTCATGATCTACAACTTACGCGAGTTTAGTAAGCGCGAGACGTTTTAGCGATTAAGTGGAGAATGAAACATGAGTGCAAAAACAAAAAACACACTTAATCAAATCCTGATCAACGGCGTTCTGGCAATTGTCGTCATCCTTTGGACAGTCCCCACAGTTGGCGTATTTTTGTCCTCATTTCGGACGCGATTTGATATTCAAACGTCTGGTTGGTGGCAAATTTTCCCGCATCAAGAATGGCGCATGACGGGCGAGATCGAAGATTTGCCGCGTGATTTTGATATTAAGGTTCCGTTTGCCATCCCAGCCGTTGGTGACACTGAGCATTTATTTGAAGATTGGCGCGATGGCGTCGAAACACCTGATGGGTTGCGGGTACAGTGGATCGGCAATAAGCGGCTGGGGCGGCTGGAGATTCAAGAGCAGGTTTGGACGTCGGCTTTGGAGCAAGAGCCTGTTTGGGAGCAAACGTTA
>JBMZDF010000403.1:0-5809 GCA_049614105.1 Promineifilaceae bacterium (SeqCode) | reverse complement strand
GCTGCTGCGACTTCGGCAAGGTGCTACGACTTCGGCAAGCTCAGTCTACGTTATCATCACTAATTGTCGTTCCGAGTCTGTTTCGTGCTTATAATTCTCTTCATATGACCAACAAATTAGTAGCGATTGATGTTGATGGAACGCTTTTGAGCGATCAGCGCACTTTGTCTGATCGCAACGTGGCGGCGATTCGCGCCGTGTTGGCGCAGGGCGTGCGTGTTGTGCTGGCGACTGGACGGCGACGTGCATCCTGTTTGCCGATTTTAGAGCAGCTTGGGCTACGTGCGCCAGGTCTGTTTGTGCAGGGATTGCATATTGCGGATGAACAGGGCAATCTGCTGCGTGGTAAGTTTTTGTCGCCAGTTATTGTGCGGCGCGTTGTTGATTTTATGCATTCGGCCGATTTTGGCGTCACAGGCTATGGCGCAGATGCCCTACGAACAGAACGCCTTAATCGGCACACCCAAAGCGGACATATTGGCTCAACCCCTAGCGTGACACATGACCTCAGCGCCGATCCGCAACATTTGCTGATCACGCATGGAGACTCAAAGGAGCTGGCGGCACTGCGTCCGCTGCTCGATGTTGAACTGCGGGGCGAGGCGCAAACGGTGATGTCATCGCCGTATATGTTGGAAGTGTTGCCGCTGGGTGGCTTGAAGGGGGAGGGGTTGCTGTGGTTGGCGGCGTTTTTGGGTGTTTCGGCCGAAAACACAATCGCCATTGGCAACGCCGAAAACGATCTCGATATGCTGCACAAGGCAGGGTTTGGCATTGCAGTTGCCAACGCCGAGCAAATTGTGAAGGATTCGGCCGATGTCATCGTCGCCAGCAACAACGACAACGGCGTTGCCGAAGCGCTCGAACGGTTTGTTCTTGGTAGAGCACAAGAAGCCAAAAGTATAGAATAGAAAGTGAGAAGGACAGCCTTTAGATTCTTCACACACCACTCCCTACTTGCCCCCCTATCTTCCCTCCTGTATTCTTTCCCCCATGAGCAGCCCGACCCGAACGATTAACGCAACCGCCCCAACTCGCATCTGCGACAATGGTGGCTGGACCGACACATGGTTTGCCGAATACGGTGCAATTTTCAATATCGCCGTCAAGCCAAACGCCCAAGTGCAACTCAAGGTATATCCCAATGACGGCAGCCGCCCACAGGTGTTGCTGCACGCTGAAAATTATGGCGATCGTTATGCGGTCGATCTAAACAGAGACGGGTGGGATCGTCATCCTCTGCTAGAGGCGGCTATCAAAATGGTCGAGCTTCCGAGCGATGTCGCGATCGAGGCAACGATTTACTCAGACGCCCCTGCGGGCGCATCGACTGGCACATCGGCCGCCGTCACCGTCGCCCTACTCGGCGCACTGGACGTGCTGACCGACGGGCGCATGTCTGCCCACGAAGTTGCCCATGCCGCCCAGCGCGTCGAAACAGAGATGCTCGGTCAACAGTGCGGGATTCAGGATCAACTTGCGGCTGCCTATGGCGGTATCAATCTGATCGACATGTTCAGCTATCCACGTGCGTCTGTGTCCCAACTTGCGCTTGCGCCCGCGCTTGAAAATGAGCTTGAACAGCGGCTTGCGCTCATCTACCTGGGACGCCCGCACAGTTCGTCAGCCGTTCATGAAATGGTGATTCGCGGCCTAGAGGATGCAGGGCCTGATAACGAGAAAATCAACCCTTTACGCGCCACCGCACGACAATCGTGGAATGCGCTGGCCTCTGGCGACTGGCAAGGATTCGGCCGAGCGATGTCTGACAACACCGCCCTGCAACAAGCCCTGCACCCTGAGTTGGTCAGCGCCGACGCCCATCGGGTGATTGAGATCGCAAAACAACATGGCGTCTTGGGCTGGAAGGTAAACGGGGCAGGTGGCTCTGGCGGCTCTGTGACGTTGCTGACGGGGGCGGATCAATCAACAAAACGCGCTATGCTGCGAGCAATTGAGGCGGATAATGAGCTTTATCAATCGTTGCCAATTGCGCTTAGCCGCAGCGGGCTGGTTGTGTGGGATAGCTAGCAACTGAGTATGTGGGAACGGACTAAACAGTCCGTTCAACAGGAACTACTTTTCACTTTTCACTTGGCACTTTCTACTCTTCCAAACATCTATGCAACAAAAACACGACCCCACAATACGCATTTTTGAAGACGGTACGGCGCTCAGTCGCTATGCAGCAGCTAGTTTTGTTGCGGCGGCGCATACCGCGATTATGGAGCGTGGCGTTTTTTCAGTCGCGCTTTCGGGTGGCGGGACGCCGCAGCAGTTTTATGAGTTGCTAGCCTCGCCACTGTACAATGTCCAGATCAACTGGACGCAGGTTCATCTGTTTTGGGGGGATGAGCGCGTTGTGCCGCCCGATGCGGACGGTAGCAACTTCAAACAGTTCAAAGAGGCGGTCATTGATCGGGTCGCAATTCCTGTTGAGAATATTCATCGGGTGCGGGGCGAGTTGGAAGCACAAGCGGCGGCAGACGAGTATGCGCGTCAGCTTGCCACGTTTGCCGATCGGCACGGCGCATCTGATGAGCGCAAGTGGCCACAGATTGATTTGATGCTGCTGGGATTAGGGAGTGATGGGCATACGGCGTCGCTTTTCCCGTACACGCCGATTGTGGCGGATAGCGCTACGTTGGCGGTCACGGCCGATTATGGCGGACGCCCTGCGCAGCGCGTGACGCTAACCGAGGCGGTTATCAATGATGCGCGTCAAATTTGGTTTATGATTAAGGGGGCTGGCAAGGCGGCGATTGTGCAGGAAGTGGTGCAGGGTGAGCGTGATTTGGAGCGTTTGCCTGGGCAGCGAATTCGGCCGAAAAACGGCAAGCTCACCTTTCTACTAGACAAACCTGCCGCCGCCAACCTATCAGATAACCGATAACCACTCACGGACTACCTTCTTCACCCGCTTACGCCCAGATCAACTCTGCGATCGTCTCAATCGTCTTCATCCCGCCATCTGCCTGATAGCCGTTGGCGCTGAGCAACATCGTTGTGATGCCCTTGCATTCCTTCCAAACGGCTAACTGATCGCGAATGTGCTCTTTTGGCCCAACGAGACACACATCATCAATAAGTTGCGTCGGGATGGCGGCTTGAGCCTCCGCTTTTTTACCTGCCAGATACAGGTCTTGAATCTGGTCTGCGACCTCGCCATATCCATAACGGACAACCACATCCTTATGGAAATTCTTCTTTTTCGATCCCATGCCGCCGATGTACAGCGCCAAATAGGGGCGCATTGAGTCGCGGCAGGCGTCCAAATCATCCCCCATTGTCACGGGAACGTAACACGCCACATCAAAGTTGTCATACCCTTTGCCATTGCCTGCCCGCTCGAAGCCAGATTCTAGAAACGGCCGATAGACGTCGTTAAAGTGGCGCGGCGACAGCAGCATCGCAAGCCAACCGTCCGCAATTTCGGCCGCCAGCGAGATATTTTTTGGCCCTTCTGCACCCAGATAAATCGGCAGATCGGCGCGACCGTGCAGGATGCTTTTGAGCGGTTTGCCCATGCCCGTGCTGTTTGGCCCATTGTACGGGATCGAAATTTGTTCCCCATCGAGCATAACGGGCGCTTCACGACGAAAGACCTGTTTCATGACATCAATGTACTCGCGGGTGCGGGCAAGCGGACGGCGATATGGTTGCCCATACCAGCCCTCAACCACCTGTGGACCTGATGCGCCCAAGCCCAAAATCATGCGCCCTTCGCAAAGTTGGTCGATGGTGATTGCGCCCATTGCGGTGGCGGCGGGGGTGCGGGCCGACATTTGCACGATGCCCGTTGCCAGCTTGATGCGCTCCGTTTGTGCGCCAATCCACGCTAGCGGGGTCAGCGCGTCAGACCCATATGCTTCGGCCGTCCACACAGAATCGAACCCCATACGTTCTGCTTCTTGAATCATTTCGATAGGAATTTTGAGTTTACGTCCAGAGTAGCCGAGATTGAGTCCGAGTTTCATGAGAAGGATCCTGTGGAAAATGAAGAATGTTGAATGAAGAATGAAAAAGAAAAGAGGATTGCCAAGTTAGTACATGCTCTTTTTCTGTGGGCGAGATTATAACCCAGAATGGGATTTCGGGGCGTGGGGGGACGCGATGCCGTTCACAGTGTGGCGGATTTTGGGCTACACTTAACGCATGACATCTGAATACATGACACCTGAAACTTTAAGCGCAGGAATAGGGGCTGCGACATCACTATTCCCCTTTGTCGCTTCGAGCGTTAGCTTGGCCTGGCAAAAATTAACGCGTTCAATCAATTACGCACACTCAGGCACACGATACGATCAAAAAATGATTAAGCTGTATGGGTCGATGCGTGTTTTTGGGCAGACTGAGCCGCGTCCACTTGACGATATTTTTACCGATGTGCGTATCCTGCCTAAGCCAACATTATGGAAGCGTTTCTCCTTAGAGAGTCTGCACGAGGATTTCTTGGAACGTGACCGCGACATGCCCGCCCGCTACGATGAGCGTGTTGCGGCGGATAAGATGATTAAAACAGAGAGCAAGCTGTTTATTCTTGGCAAGCCGGGGGCGGGCAAAACAACCTTCTGTAAACATTTGGCGGTGCGTGAGGCGCGAGGGCGAGGGCCAGTTGGCAAAGTGCCGATTTTTGTCACACTCAAGCAGTATGCAGATACCGATAAGACGCTTATCGACTTTATTGCTGAGCAGTTTAGCGTTTGTGACTTCCCCGAAGCGGAACTGTTCGTCGAAGCGTTACTACGTGATGGCAAGGCGCTGGTCTTATTTGATGGATTAGATGAGGTGACAAAGGATGCGGACGGGCGTAATCGGGTGGCGGCCGAGATCAACCAGTTTTCGCGCAAATATAGTGAGT
This sequence comes from Promineifilaceae bacterium (SeqCode), assembly GCA_049614105.1. GTDB lineage: Bacteria > Chloroflexota > Anaerolineae > Promineifilales > Promineifilaceae > CALECP01. Next base: position 948 of record JBMZDF010000403.1, on the reverse strand, counting down.
GTCACATTGTGGTGACCTGTCGTGTGGCGGCGACCGACTACTCATTTGGGCAGTTTCGCTATGTGGAGATGGCTGAGTTTGCGCCTGAGCAGGTGGAAACGTTTGTGCGTCAATGGTTTATGACAGGCGAAGCATCAGTTAATAAGGCGGACAAGATGCTGACCGAACTGGATCAGAATGAAGGGATTCGCGATCTGACGCGCAATCCGCTGTTGCTAACGCTGTTGTGTCTTAATTATGATGAAACGATGGCGTTTCCATCGCGGCGGGTTGAGATTTATCAGGATGCGCTTGACGCACTGCTCAAAAAATGGGATTCGTCACGTGGGGTTCAGCGAGGCAGCGCGTATGGTTCTTTGTCACTGGGGCGTAAGCAGGAGATGCTGGCTGAGTTAGCGTATGAGACGTATTGTGAAGGGCAATACTTTTTTGAGCGCCGCGAAATTGCACCGCGCTTAGCGGAGTATGTGGCGGGTGCGCCGGAGGTGCCAGCCAAAATCGACCTTGATGGGGAGGTGATTTTGCAGGAGATTGTGGCGCAACATGGCGTCCTAGCTTATCGGGCGACTGACATTATCTCCTTTTCGCACAAAACATTTCACGAATATTTTACCGCCAAGCAGATTGTCGATGATCGTGAGGCTGGGACGTTTCATGTGCTGTTGCAACACGCGGCGGAGGATAGTTGGAAGGAGGTGTTTGAGTTGACGGCAAGTCTGTTGCGTAAGAGGGCTGCCAGTAACTTTTTCAAACTGTTTGTAAAGACGCTGCATGTAGAGGTGCAAAAACGGCCGAATGTTGTCGAGTGGTTGGCTCAGATTGATGCCGCTGCCGTCCGTTCGGAAAGCAACTATCTGACGGCATCAATCCGTGCTTTCTTCGCCTTCGACCGCGCCCGCGCCCTCGACCTCGGCTTCGCCCACGTCCTCAGCTTCGACCTCGCCCGCG
>JBMZDF010000402.1:5590-5827 GCA_049614105.1 Promineifilaceae bacterium (SeqCode) | reverse complement strand
TCACAGACACCCAAATCGACTATACGGTTGATAGCGCAACGCAGAAAGTAACCTCCACATTCCAGATCACAACAGAGGCCAAGGAATCTGGCGGCTCATTGTCTCCCCTGCCGCTGATCGCACTTTACCGTCACCAGTGGCTCAACCTCGCCAGCACGCCAACAAGCACGAGCCTGTTTTATGACACCTCTCGCGGAACGATGTCGCTTTATGAAGCCGCGTCTTTTACAACAGAGA
>JBMZDF010000402.1:0-5580 GCA_049614105.1 Promineifilaceae bacterium (SeqCode) | reverse complement strand
GAGATGACGTTTGGCGGCGTTTTGCCCGCTCTGCCTGATGTCGCGTTTGAAAATGTAGACGGGTACACCGATGCCCAGCTACGAACCTACATCAACGATGCTTACGACGCCTCTGGCAACTACCATTACACAACCGATACACGCGAAACGTATTGGGAAGGTAAAAACCTCAATCGCCGTGCCCAACTGGCACAGCTTGCCCATCAACAAGGCATGACGGTGGAGCGCGATAGCTTCCTTACCTATATCAAACTGACGCTAGAAGATTGGTTTGATGGTCAGGTTCCGCACCTTTTCTACATGGATAATAATTGGAACGTGTTGCAAGGGTATCCCAGCGGGTTTGGTGCGGACAGCCAAATTAATGATCACAATTTCCACTGGGGCTATTTTGTGATGACGGCGGCGACCGTCGCGCAATTTGATCCAGCGTGGGCGAAAAACTATGAAGGCAGCGTTGAACTGTTAATACGAGACGCCGCCAACTGGGAACGATCAGACACGCGATTCCCTTATTTGCGTCAGTTCGACGGCTATGCTGGGCATAGCTGGGCGGCTGGGCATCAAGGGTTTGCAGCAGGCAATAATCAGGAATCAAGTTCAGAAGCGATGAACTTTGCGGCGGGCATGATTCAGTGGGCTTCGGCCGTTGGCAACGACGCCATGCGTGACGCTGGCATTTATATATACACCACCGAGCAAAAGGCGATCGAACAATATTGGTTTGATGTTGACGAGGAAGTGTTCCCATCCCAGTATCCTTTTGAAACGGCAGGGATTGTGTGGGGGTATGGGGTCGCTTATGCAACGTGGTGGACGGCAAACCCAGAGGAGATTCACGGGATTAACTTTTTACCGTTGACGGGCGGAGCGCTCTATTTGGGACATCGTCCCGACTATGTGACGCGCAATCTCGCGTCAATGTATGCTGCGCCGGGAGCAGAAGGACATTGGCACGATTTGATCTGGGAGTATGAGGCATTGGCTGACCCTAGCGCGGCGCTGGCTCGTTGGGCGGCCGAACCAAACTATGTGGCAGATGGCGCACAGGAAGCGGGTGAATCAACGGCACACACCTATCAATGGCTGCACACATTTAATACAGTGGGGCAGGTTGATCCAACGGTGACGGCCAACATTGCAACCTACGCTGTGTTCAAAGATCCCGATACTGGCCGGCGCACCTGCGCGGCTTATAACCCAACGGGTGACCCGATTGTCGTGGTTTTCTCAAATGGCGCGACGTTGGCCCTGAACGGTCACACCCTTGGCAGCACGCCTGTTGGGGCCTGTGCCGGCTTCACCAACCATATATTTGTACCGATTGTGAACCGCTAGTTTCCCCAATGCTGGGTGACTAGGGTTTTAGGGGCATTGGTTCTCTGAGAGAATCATTTGCCCCTTGAGCTGTTACCTTGCTATGGGGTTGTTTGTTCGGCCGAAATAATCCCATCCGCACGAAGCTGTGCCGCTAAAAGCTGCGAAAAACGCCTCGCGCCACACTGGTTGAGGTGAATTGGATCGAAGAATAGGGTGGGATTATTTGAGAGGGTGGTTTCGGCCGAAAAGTCATAAAAATGAACCCCAGACGCCGCGCTTAGCTGCTCAATCAAGCGCAAGGCACTTTGTTTCCCATCAAAATCATAAACCTCATTGTACGCCTCAAAAAAAGGCGGGATATAAAGCACAAGCGTGACGCGCTGCGCTTGCGCGATTTGGATACTCTGTTCAAGTGCTGAGCGAGTGCCTAGCTGAATATTGGGTCGATCTTGCGCCATCTCTTGCAAAAACAATGCCTGTCTTGTTGCCACACGCTCGCTGTGTTCCGCATGGCCCTCATACGAATTAGAGGCGCATTGTTGGTATCTGTCATGAACGGGCTGCCCATCAGGATGATACAGGGGATGTTTTGCAACAGGCGCTTGTAATCCAAGTAAGGTGCGGAGCAAGGGAACCTTGGCGGTTGAAAGCACGGTGTCGCCAGGGAGATAGCGATTCAAGCGCCCCGTGATGAATGCCGAACGGTCGCCCTCAATTATCTGCCAGCGATTGGTCGCATTGTACAACCACTTGCGGCGCTGGTGGGTTGTTTCAGTGGCCGCGTTGTCATGGTGAAACGCAAAATAAGAGAGGTTGAGAAAGACAGTTTGAGGGGGTGAATGCGTCGCCAGCGCCTCCGACAAAATGTAGTTTGCTTCAAACAGATCGCCACCGCTTAACCAAAGATGATACCCATTTAGCTCTAGCGTCTCAAAATCTAACGCGCCTGCAAAGGAATTTCCAAGCGAAATGGCGTCTGGAGCGGCTTGAAGCTGCCGAAACTGAGCAAATTGCTGTGCATACTCGGCGTAGGGGTCTGTTCCTGCATAGCGCGTTGCAAATGCGCCCAGATAGATTGAGACACTCATCAATGCTGAGATGAGCAGCAAGTTGGTTAGAAATTGTTTCATACGCTTATGCGTAGGGGAGTTTTAGCTGCGCACACGTGCCTTGGTTTAGCCCTGCGCTGGTGATGGTGATTTTGCCACCGTACAGCGTGGCGATTGACTGGGCGAGACTGAGGCCCAGTCCGCTGCCTGCGATTTTGCGGTTGCGGGCGGGGTCGACGCGATAGAAGCGGTTAAAGAGGTGGGGGATATTTTCGGCCGAAACGCCAATCCCATCATCCACAATCCGCACAATCAACTGTCCATCTTCCTGTTGGGCTGAAATGGCAATTGCGCCATGTTCTGGCGTGTATTTGATCGCGTTTTCGATCAGGTTACGCAAGATGGTGCGGATGTGGTTGGTGCTGGCGGTGATGGGGGAAATTTCGGCCGAAAGATGCATCTCATAACGCAATTGTTTTTCCGTAACCTGTGGTGCAAATTCATAGGCAAGCGCATTAAGCAACTGATCGACCCGCACCGAACTTGTTCCAATCGTCAACTGCTGTCCATCTGTATGCGACAATATTCGCAAATCCTGTACCAAACGGCTGAGTCGCGCCGCCTCGCCATCAATCTCGGTCAAATAACGCTGCATCAACGCCTCATCTGGATCATCCTCCAACAACGTTTCGAGCCGCAGCCGAATGCCCGTCAGAGGCGTGCGCAGCTCATGGGCGGCGTTGTTGGCAAAAGTCCGCTGGTGCGCGACCATTTCTTCAACGGCGGCGGCCATCTGATTAAAATCTTGTGCTAAACGTTGCACTTCGGCCGGCGCGTCTGTTTCCGCACGGGCGTCAAGCTGCCCTGCCGCCATCGCTTGCACCGTGTGACGCAGTTGGGTCAAGGGTTGCGTTAACGCCCGCGCCAGCCAGCCTGCTAACAGAACGAGCAACAGCAAACCGCTTACTGCGGTTCCAATGGTTAGCGTGACTGTTTGGGAGCGTAGTTGATCGGCCGAATTCGCATTTGATTCGCTGAGCCGCGCAATGAATTGAGGGTCTTCTTCATAATAAATGCGCTGAACCTGTGCAATGACCTCTAGTTCCTCATAACGCTCAATTTCGATGTACGCCTCGTCATCCTCCAGCAACCATTCCACCTCGCGATAGAGGTCAATTGTTGTTTCGTCAAACCCCTCCTCGCTGTGATAAATTCGTGTTTCGCCATCTAAATCAAGCAACTCTAGCGTAAAGTCGAGTTCGCTAGCAATATTGACCATTTCCTGATGCCATGCCTGTTCATCAAATCCTTCTGGTTCCTCAATCGCTTCCACCAAATAATCTTCAATTTGACCGATGGCCACCTCGTTATGCTCCTCAAATGCCTCGAAAAAAGCACCCTCGACAACATCTTGAAGCTGTTTGCTGGCGACCCACCAGACACCCGACGCTGAAAGCGCGATCAGAACAAAGTAGCTGATAAAGATACGAGTGCGGAGACTTAAGTTTTGCATTGAATAAGGTCGCAGGCAGTATAGGCTACGTTCAGTTTTTTGCAGAGACGCTGTTGCTGGCGCGTCTGTCTCATTGGGCGCGTTTATTAAAAATATAGCCCATCCCACGTACCGTGCAGATGTAATCTGGCTGACTTGGGTTGGCTTCGACCTTTTCGCGTAGCCATCTGATGTGAACATCAAGCGTGCGCGTGTCGCCAAGCCAATCGGTTCCCCACACTTGGTCAAAGATGTGTGCGCGGGTGACGGGAACGCCCGCGTTACGCATGAGCAAAGTCAGAAGCTCGAACTCCTTTTGACGGAGCGGCAGTACCTGTCGGCCCTTGGTCACGGTACGCATCGTGAGATTGAGGGTGATGCTGCCGACAACGATTTGGGAAAGGGGAGCCGCCTGTGCCTTTTGGTCAAGTTTGACGCGACGCAGCAGCGCGTTGATACGGGCAATGAGTTCATTGGTGCTGAACGGCTTGGCAAGGTAGTCGTCTGCGCCAAGCTCAAGCCCTGTCACACGATCGAACTCATCATCAAGCGCGGTCAGCATTAAAATTGGCACGGTGCTTTTTTCCCGCAGTTGACGACAGACCTCCCAACCGTCCATTTCTGGCATCATCACGTCGAGAATGACGATTTCGGGTTTGCTTGCTAGGGCTAGAGCTAGCCCCGTTCGGCCGTTATCAGCCACCGTCACGGCAAACCCTCGCGTTGTTAAACGGCGGGCCAGTGGCTCGGTGATAGTTGGTTCATCATCAATAAGGAGCAGTTGCGTCATGCTATAACCGTACCCTAGCCCGTGCATTCCATCAACCGATATGAACTGTTTAAGCTGTATTTAAGGTTTTGGGTTGTTGGGTTAACCTTGAGAGAAATTGTCGTTCAAAGGGTTATCTGTTATTAAAAATAGAAGGTTGGATTTGATTTCGGCCGATTAGCAAACAGATGGGTAGCTACTCAAACGGTCAGGTTTTTGGGTAAGCGAAAATGCAGCGTCAGGGGTTAGAAAAAGACCTAAAGCCCTTAACGACCATTTGATAGTTAGATTGTACTCTGTAACTACCTGAGTTTTTGAAATTCTGACTACCCGTGAGGTGTGGAGATTTGCCAATAAGGAAGATCTATTTATTTTAAGATCATGTCTGCTTGTGGCAGCTTGTATAATGCTTCTCCTGCACCATTATACAATGGTAACCCCAATAAGTTTGGGGTTGCACAATGCGTGGGCTTTGGATACTGAAAATGGCGTAGGTTTTTAGCCGCCACAAAAAATAATCGCCTTCTTTTCTGTGGTGTTCCATAGTCTGCCGCCATTAATTCACGGTGTGTCACCTTATAACCAATTGCGTTAAATGACTCGTATATTTCCTCAATCATGTTTGCTGACTTTACCTGAGCAAGCCCATATACATTTTCCATAATAACAATTTCTGGTTTAAGCGCATCAATATGCCTAATGTAATCTCGATATAAAATGCCCAATGGGTCTTTCGTTGCTTTTTGTTTCCCTGCAACACTAAATGGTTGACAAGGGGGGCCTCCAATAATAATGTCTGGCGCTTGACCAACGACCTCTTTCACAAGGCTTGGACAGAGTTTTGTAATATCAGCGCGATGAAAATTCCATTCAGGCCGATTGTGAATAACAGTGTCTTCTGCCCATTTTTCTATATCGGTTGCAAACATAGTCTCAAATTGAATTAAATG
>JBMZDF010000401.1:0-5859 GCA_049614105.1 Promineifilaceae bacterium (SeqCode) | reverse complement strand
CAACCCTTCAAAACAATCCCCATGATAAGGACAATAGCCCGCATAAGGGTCACGGGTCAAATCGTGCGGCAAACGCATATGGCCCATCTCAGGATGCAACAACCCGTGCATCAGCTTGCCCCCTAGCACGCCCCCGCCGCCAATGCCTGTGCCAATTGTGAAATAAATTGCGCTGTCCAGCCCTTGTGCCGATCCCCAACGCGCCTCGCCAAGCGCCGCGCCGTTCACATCGGTGTCAAATCCGACAGGTACGTTGAACGCCCGTTGCATTGTGCCTGCTAAATCGCTGTTTTCCCAATGCGGTTTGGGCGTTGAGGTGATGTAGCCCCACGTTGGCGAGTGCGGATCGGGGTCGATCGGCCCAAATGAGGCGATGCCGATCGCGGACAGCGGCACATCATGGGCGCGGAAGAACGCGATTGCCTGTGCAATTGTCTCGTCGGGCGTTGTGGTGGGGAAACGTGTTTGGGCGAGTAGTTTGTTTGGATCTCGGCCGATGGCGCACACAAATTTTGTGCCGCCCGCCTCAATCGCACCATACCAAGTTGTCATAGTTATGCCTACCTGTGGCGGCAAATACCGCCGCAACCATACGGTACATTTTGTGAGCAGATGCGTAGAGCCTGCTCTGTCTAAATTGTAAACGCAACTGCGCCCAAATACACATAAATGCGGTCTTTGCGCATACCCTTATCTGTAGGCGCTAAAGTTATCCACAGGTAAACGCTTAGCGTAGGGTAAATCTAACAAAAGGCGTCTGGTGCTCGGAAACATCAATTAGCGCCGATTTGGGGTCGATTGAGGCTGATTTAGGGGTGATTTGATCCCTGTGGATAACTCAGGTTGCATGGGTACATCCAACGCATGAGCGATTGCATGTTGTCTTGTTTTTGTGGGGGCAAGTCGTTTATTCAGCCTATATTTTCCCGCTGGTTTTTGTCATCTATACCACTTGACAGTAACGGTCTAACCGCCTAAGTTACAAGGATGGATGAGACCAATAATTTGAACGAAAACGAGACGGCAACAGATGAATTGACTGTATTTGAAGAGGCGGCAAATGCGCTGGAAAGTGCGGAAGGTGATTCGGAAAAACCCAACACGCCACCCCCCACCCCCAAAACAAACAAAGCTAAAGTAACGCCACCTGCCTCTGAAGTAAAAGCGCCAGCCCCTGAGCCACCCCCTGTTGAACCAACTAAGAAAACACGTTCAAAACCGATTGATCTATTTTCTCCCAGCTACTACATCAACCGCGAGCTAAGCCAAATCGAGTTCAATCGGCGCGTGCTGGATGAAAGCATGAATTTGCGCCACCCTTTGCTCGAACGTGCCAAATTTATCGCCATCTTTGCGTCCAATATGGATGAATTCTTTATGGTGCGCGTCTCTGGCTTGAAACAACTGGTCGCCCTTGGGATTACCGATGCGCCCCCCGATGGACTCTCACCGCGTGAGCAGCTTGTCGCAACGCATCGCATTGTGACCCAACTCGTTCAAACTGAAATGCAGAATTGGCAACAGATCGAATCTGATCTGCGCGACGCTGGCATCACGATCCGCGATTACAGCGAATTGAAAGGCAGCCGCAAGCGAAAACTGCGCCAATATTTTGAGCAAGAGATTTTCCCAACCCTGACCCCGCTGGCGTTTGATCCCTCGCATCCATTTCCGCATATCTCAAACCTGAGCCTCAATCTGGCGGTCGTCATTCGCGATCCAGACACCCACGCTACCCACTTTGCGCGTGTCAAAGTGCCAGATACGCTGCCCCGTCTTGTGCCGCTGCGCAAAGTTGCGCCAGATACGCTGCAACTGCCAACCTCCCCTAAATTTGTTTGGGTCGAACAGCTAATCAAGGCCAATCTCAACCGCCTTTTCCCCGGCATGGAGATCGTGGATGCGTACCCGTTCCGCGTGACGCGCAACAACGACATGGAGATTCAGGAAGATGAGGCGGACGATCTGCTGATGACGATTGAGCAGAGCATCCGCGAACGTCATTTTGGAAACGTGGTTCGTTTTGAAGTTGACAGCAGTATGCCCGATTCTATTTTGCACATGCTGATGGAAAACTTTGAGGTGGGGCAACACGACGTTTACAGTGTTGATGGCCCGCTGGCCCTGTCTAGCCTTTGGGAACTGCTTGGAATTGAGCGTTCAGATTTGAAAGATGAGGTACATCGCCCGCAGCGCCCCGTCCCGTTCCAAACGGGCGAAAACGTGTTTCAGGTTTTGCGCCGCCAGCCCGTGCTGATTCATCGCCCTTATGACAGCTTCCGCGATGTCAGCGGATTTGTGAACACGGCGGCTGACGATCCCGACGTGCTGACAATCAAAATGACGCTGTATCGGGTTGGTCGTAACTCCGAAATTGTGGAGGCTCTGATGCGAGCACGTGAAAACGGCAAGCAGGTTGCGGTGCTGGTTGAATTGAAAGCGCGTTTTGACGAGGCGAGCAACATTAGCTGGGCGCGTGCGCTAGAAAAAGCCGGCATTCACGTGGTGTATGGCGTGCTGGGCTTCAAAACCCACGCCAAAGTTTGCCTCGTTGTGCGCCGCGAACGCACTGGCCTGCGCCGCTATCTCCACCTTTCAACAGGCAACTATAACGGCAGCACGGCACGTCTCTACACCGATCTCGACATGATGACGAGCGATGAAGCGATGGGAACGGACGCTTCTGACGTGTTCAACTTTTTGACAGGGTTCTCAAAGCAGCGCGAATATAATAAATTTTTAGTCGCGCCCTTTTCCTTGCGCCCCAAGCTGCTAGAACTGATTGCCAACGAGGCGGCGTTAGGTGACAAAGGGTACATTGTCATGAAAATTAACTCGCTGGTGGATGCGCAATGTATTCGCGCCCTGTATCGCGCATCGCAAGCTGGCGTTAAAGTTGAACTCATTGTGCGCGGCACCTGCTGTCTGCGCCCCGGTTTGCCGAAGGTGAGCGAAAATATTCGCGTGATTAGCATTGTGGGGCGTTTCCTAGAACACAGCCGCGTCTTTTATTTTGGCAATGACGACAACCCCGTTTTGTACATGGGCAGTGCAGACCTGATGCCACGTAATCTTGATCGCCGGATTGAGGTGGTGTTCCCCGTTGAAGATCGTATTTTGCAGCGCGAAGTGTATGAAAATATCTTGCAGATTCAGCTAGACGACACGCAACAGAGCTACACGCTGCAATCAGATGGCAGCTATCAACATAGCTCGGTGACAACGCCTTTATTGGGGGAAACGCTGTTTTCTAGCCAGAAGTGGCACATCGAGGAGCGCATAACGCTGCAACAGCCAACTATGCCAGATGTTGGGTAGAGGAATAGATAGATTTTTTTGGACGGGGAATTTGGTTAACGGAGTGAGATAGGGTGGGTCTTTTTAAGTGGGAATTTGCCCAACCTACCCAACCCCTACAGCGTAGGGGTTGTTTGTTTTTAAGTTCCGACGGGGATTAGGAACAGCAGCAGCATGAAAATGACGGAGGCGAGAAGGAGCGTGAGTACGGCGACCAGTAGCCACGTGGGGAATTTCGGCCGAATTTCCAAATCAGACCGCAAATGTTTGCTACCCGCACCCTTTGACCAAATTTCAATCTCAAACGGCACACGCTGCACACCACCAATCCAGTGCCGTCGCACGGCCGCAACCGAAATCTCACCATTTTGATATTCACCTGGACGCGCACGAATCTTGACCGTTTCAGGGCTAAAGGTGACTAGCTCGTCGCGGTCTTGATTGCCGCTGATGACGTAGGTTGCCTCGGCGTTGCCTTCGTTGATAATGCTGACGTTGACGCGACCTGCGTTACGAATGTTGGTGTTGGGAATTTCGGCCGAAAATTCAGCAAACGGCTGAATGTTAACTTGGCAAATAGCCGAAACGAGCGCATCAGGATTCGACATCGGCGTCGCCACAATTTGGAAAGCGTGTGCACCGCTCTGCGAACTGTAATGACGCGGCGGCGTGATTGCCACGCGCACAAACCCACGACTGCCCGGCATCAACGTGGTCATCTCTTGCGAGTAATTGATCCACTCAGCCGCAATTTTTTCAACACGCACATTCACGTGTTCCACAATTGGCCCGCGATTGATCAGCATCACCTGTAAACTGACGCTATCACCTGCAGCAATGGCGCTGTTCGCAGGGTCTACCACAATTTCGATTTCCCCCGGGCTGGTTTGCGACGGACGATCGTCCATTGGTAATTCAGCGGGAGCCATGTCATTGATCGGTGGCGGGGCGGGTATAGTGGTCGCTTGTTGCCACTGTAGCGAATAAGGGCCAACGCGCAGTTCAGTATTGGGCTGCCAAATTTCGGGCGTGTCGTGCGCCAAGCGCATTTTGTCCAGAAACGTGCCGTTTGTGCTGCCAATGTCGCTAACTTGCCATCCGCCTTCGGCCGATTTTTCGATCTTCACGTGATTGCGTGAAACGCCTTTGTCGGGCAGCGTAATATTATTTTCTTGACCACGCCCAACGATATACTCCTCATCGGTCAGGCTCACAATACGTGGCGCTTCCCCTGCATGATAGATTAGAAGCTGGTCAATCGTTGAGGTGTTTGGCGGCTGCTGCACCATGACGCTGCTGCCTTGTCGTCCACCGCTGCTCAGCGCGTGGCTGTCGGGCATGGTGGCATTTGTTTCGCTAGGGTGCGTCAACGACTGTGCAACACGTCGCAGCGCGGTTGCAAATTGGTTGCCCGTTTGGAAACGGCTGGCAGGGTTCTTGGCAATCGCCTGCAAAATAACCTGTTCAATCGCTTCGGAAAGACCTGGGCGCACCAAACGTGGCGCTGGCGGAATCTCTTTGACATGCATCCGAATCGCATCGGTTGGCGATTTGATGTTAAACGGCAACTGTCCAGTTGTCACCTGATAAAGCACAATCCCCAGCGAGTAAATATCTGAACGCCCATCTAGCTCACGCCCCAAACATTGTTCAGGCGACATATATGATAGCGTCCCCATAAACGTGCCGGTGAGCGTGTGCATCCCGCCTTCGAGCAGCTTTGCCAACCCAAAATCAGACACCACCACGCGCAAAGCTGGATCGCCTTCGCGGTCGGGTCGTTTGAGCGGTTTGAGCAGCACGTTTGAGGGTTTAATATCACGATGGATCACACCCTGACCGTGGGCATAGTCAAGCGCGTCCGCAACCTGTGCGATCAAACGCAACACGGTGTCGAGGTTGATCACCTCATTTTGCTGACGGCTGTGTTTAAGGTACTCGCCAAGACTTGGCCCTTCAATATACTCCATCTCCATATAGAGATTAGGTTCAGTATCGAAGCTGTATAGTTTGACAATTGAGGGGTGATCGAGACGAGCGGCAGCTTGGGCCTCCTGCATAAAACGTTTCTGGAACGATTCATGGTTGGCAAGCTGGCGGTGCATGACTTTCAGCACGACCTTACGTGCCAGATTGGAGTCATACGCTTGATATACAGACCCCATGTTACCCTCACCTAGTAAGGCATCAACACGGAACCGATCAATGTACTGGCCAATAAGCTCATCCGTCATGGGTGTTTTTTTTGTGTTAGTACTCACGTTTGGTTCTTTCACTGCTATCATACCACACAGATTATAGGCATTAAAGCTTGCGGGAGGGCTTGCGCGACACACAAATTGGTCAAAAGAATCGTGAATTCTTTTAAGGTTGGGGAATACAGATGCTAAGCGTATAGTTCCAGTTGGGTAAACGTCAACATCTTTCTGCCCAGCGTCGCAGTTTGTGTGAGGTAGGAACGAACAAACTGCTTATTCAATGAGTGTGTTTCAAATGGGTTGGTAATAATAACGTAGACTGAGCTTGTCGAAGTCGTAGCAACGTGTCGCTCAGGCTTCGACT
>JBMZDF010000400.1:0-5870 GCA_049614105.1 Promineifilaceae bacterium (SeqCode) | reverse complement strand
CCAACCTGCAACCAGAAAACCGCTAAGCTGTGCAAGCTGGATGGCGCGGGTAAAGGGAAAACCGAGCAGTCGAAACGCGCTTGCAATATAAATTGATAGCGGGGCGTAGAAATTAAAGAATGGATACCCATGCCCATAATTGGCGTCGGGCATCCAGCGCACGGGAAAATGCCCGTCTAATAATGCTGCGGTGAGTTGATGAACACGTTGTAACAGAAAGGGGCTGTCGCCACCGCCGCGCGTGTTGAGCAGCGCGTCAGCTTCCCACAAAGGCAAAACGGCTGCCCCAGCGATAAGCAGGGCAGCCGTTAAAAATAGTGTCTCGCGTCGAATAATCGTTTTCAACGACGAATAAGAACGTGTAGAGAACGAAGAGGCTTGTTTCTTCATTCTTTGTGCTTCTTGCTTCTCGCTTTTTAACCTCAGAGGCTGTTAGTTACGACGAAGCAGAACCATTAAGATGCCTGCAAGCAAGATCACAGCGGCTGCTAATGCAACGATGCCAACGATTGCAATAATGTCTAGTCCACCGCTTGGCGTGCCGCCATTGTCCAGCTCACCTGTCTCATTTGCGTTGTTGGCTGTGTTGTTGGCCGCATTATTGGCTGCCGCAACTACATCTTCGTCGAGGCTGTTTGTCAACGTTGGTTCATTAACATTCTCAGGACTCTGGCGAATACGATTACCGAACTCAAGGCTAATGATCTGACCTTCGGTTACATCAACAACCGTATTGCCGGCTGTGGTTAGCTCTAAACTGCCCGATAAACGTTGTGCAACATCGTATGAGCCTGGTGCTAATCCTTCAAAACAGATGGGTGCATCCGAGCCAGTTGAGGTTCCCTGATTAATAGGTGACCCATTTTGGCCAATCAGAAGGGAAACACCTGCCATATATCCTTCTAGCTCGTCGCGTAGGCCGTTGGCGTTTTCATCTGCAAATGTGTTGACGCAAATAGTGCCGCCAGAGGGGGCTTCGGTGGGGGGCGGTGCTTCTGTGACGACAATTTCGGGTTCGGCCGTTGGTTCTTCGGCCGAATCAACCGCTTCCTCTTCAACCGCAGATGTGCCACCTTCTGACAAAGGCGTTGAGGTTGGCAACACAGGTTGCACCACGACAACTGGCTGTAAAACAGCGCCACTGTTGCCCGTATTTGTTTGGGCGGCTTGTTGCTGTGCCTGTTGTGCTTGTTGTGCCTGTTGCGTTTGCTGCACTTGTGCTTGCTGTTGCTGTTGCTGCTGCTGTGCCTGTTGCGCCTGTTGTGTTTGCTGTGCTTGTTGTGCCTGCTGCGTCTGGAGCGCTTGCTGCTGTGCTTGCTGTTGCTGTGCTTGCTGCTGTTGCGCCCGCACGGTCAGCGTTGCATTCCAGTTTGGCGTTGGCTGCTTTTGTTGTTGCGCCCGCACGGTCAGCGTTGCGTTCCAGTTTGGTGTTGCGGTAGCTGGTGGCGCAGGGCGTGGTGTATTGGTCGCGGTAACAGGTGGGGGGGGGTTCGTTGCGGTAGCTGGCAGGGGCGTGTTGGTAGGTGGTGGCCCTACTGAAACCAACGTTGCACCATCAACCCAGATGTCCAAGTGATCGCGACAGTGACCTACACCTGCAAAATTAGCTGCAACGAAAACGGAGATGGTTGACTCTGTTGCGACGGCCTCGGCGCTGGCAGCCATCCACTGATCATGAGGGGTGACACTAGACCCCCAAACAATACTTGAACTGGTCCATGACTCACCACCTGTTGGGTCGATTCCAACGCGAAAGGTAAATGGCACGCCAAAGTCAGATGGCCCAGGGTATTGGGTAGTTGCCGCACGACCCCAGCCGTGGGCTGTAAATTTATAGGCTGTGCCAGATGTGACTGAGACATTTTGGAACACGCCCGCGTGCCAAGTGGCAAACTGCGTCCCAATGTGTTGTGAACTAGCCCCATCGAACCACAATTGACCGCCATTCCCACCCACGATTTCTTGGCTCCAGACGGGCTTGCGATACATGGACTCTTGAAAACAGTCAACATTTTCATTGCGCAACTCATTCCAGGGCTTCCAGCTTGTTGCAACCCCATCGCTATATGGCCCATCAAATCCCCCATTGCCAAGGATATTTGATTGAGCTTCTGTGGGGCCAGCGACGAGCATCACCACGATAAAGCTCAAAATTCCAATTGTGATACGAAATACGTTTTTCATTCCAATGCCTCTTCGCCCACTTTCGGCCGATTACATCAAAGCCCCAACACTTTGTTGGGGCATCAGAATACTAAGTTCGCCAGGCGGTTTACGCTATACGATTAATTTAACTGTTTAGCTGCTGCTGTTGCGTCGGCTCATGATGATTACCAAGAGCGCAACAAGTAGAAGAATAGCCGCGATAACAACTGCGATCAAAATCCCGCTCGTAGGGTTGATCTCGCTGTTGTTTGAGCCTTCCTCTGCTTCGACAACTGCGGCCTGTTCTGCTTCAACGGCTGCTTCTTCAGATGCCGTTTCAGCCGCTTCATTTACAACTGCCACCTCTGCGGCTGGCTCTACAATGATGCTGCCGAACAGAACTTCAACTGACTCGCCATTGGTGACCGTAACCGTTCTTTCGCCACCAGAGGTCAATTCTTCGTCGTCCATCTTTGACCGAGTGACCCGATAAGCGCCGGCATCCAGTCCTGTGATACAGAATGGCTCTCGACCTGTGGTGATGTAGTTTGAAACAACGCGGTCGCCGTTCAGAATAGTGAACGCAACGTCTGTGCGTAATGCTTCACCCACGTCATAGATGGCGTTTGAATTGTCGTCGTCATAGGCGCTTAGGCAGATTTCAGCCCCTGAGGGGGTGGGGCTAGGGTCTGGCGTCACAACAACTGGTTCAGATGCTGCCGCGTCTTCGCTGGCTGTTTCGGCCGAATCGGCCGATTCTTCCTCTGTCGCCGCCACTTCACTATCTGTGGCCGCTTCTTCGTTGCCATCGGCGTTGGCTTCTGCGCCGCTGTCTTCTTCGACAACTACTTCGGGTTCTGGCTCAGGTTCTGATTCGTCGTAACCGACAATTAAACGATCTCCAAAAGAAACAAACGGGTTGGACCCTTCTGGGTAATCATTCAGATCTAGAATTTGATCAAGTGTCAAACTGTTTTTAGCCGCAATACTCCAGACAGAATCGTTTGATCCCACGATTGCGTAAATGACACCGTTTTCAATCTCGGTTTGTGGAGCAGATATAACGGCAACGGCTTGCACTGGTTGAACCACTTGTGCGTTATCTACACTGATAACAACTGGAGCGGCCGTCGGTACGATTGGCACAGGTGTTTTGGTTGGCCAAACGGGCGTTTTGGTCGGCCAGACTTTAACAACCGTTGGTACTTTGGTCGGCCAAATTTTAACAGGAGTTGGGGTAAACCATGGGCCAACAGGCAGCGGGGTTGCTGTTGGGCGCACGGGTGTTGCTGTTGCAATTGGGGTTGGGGTTGGTGGAACAGGGGTCGGGGTTGGTGGCGTCGCTGCTTTAATTTTGACAAGCGAGAGACCATCAATGAAGAAGCCATTGTTTGGTCGTGCTTCTGAGCCGAAAACCTCGAACCAAACGGTTGTTTGGTCTGAAGGCGCAACAAACTCATAGGTATAGTCGTTCATGTTCAGGAAGAATCCAGGTGTATTCTGTCCATTGAACCATGGGCTATAAGCGATGTTGTTTGCGTCTCGGAAGCCAGCACCCGTCTGTCCTGCACCAAGGCGGACCCCACCTGCTAATGGGTTTGATGGTGGATTCTTGCCGCTAGGGGTGTACTCACCGACAACATCAACAAAGACAGGAACGGTGAAACGATAAGTTGCACCACGTTCCAGCGTCAGATCTTGAGACATGCCGCCGTAAACTGGCGCACCGCCTTTGAAAATCTTTACGTTGTAAGTGCCGTCACGCCAGAAAACAGGGCGTTCGTGCAAAGGGGCATCATTAATGTTCCAAACGACCGTTTCGGGGCGCAATGCTGGCCCTTCAGATCCTTCAAACCGGACACTGTCAAGCCAGTGCATGCGCCAGCCGTTAGGAACCGCGATTTCTACAATGTTGTCCTGTAGAAAATAGCCACCCTCAAAACCGGGGTTGTTGAGCAAGTTTGAGCCTTGCGCTGAGCTATCTTGTGAACTGAATGCAAATGCAAACACTCCGGCAACCATGATTGCTAAAGTTGTCAGAAAAATTTGTTGACGTCTCATAATTTCTTCCCTACCAAGACTTGGTAATTCCCATTTCTCAAAAATTATCCGATTGCAAATCGGTTTGGCAGTTAGGGCTCTCTACGCTAACTGAATGCCAAGTCTGAGCAATAAACTTCGAAAGCAAGCATTACAACGTCCACATCTAGCTGATACACATTACTTGGCTATCAATACAGTGGTCACTGCCTCGTTTGTTACAATGCTGCAATTTTTATCTTTTAATTAAGCTTACATAAGCCGCGTTGCTTAATATCCAAACTCAAATTTAATTGGGAGCCATTTTTAGGAGTTGCTAAATCAAGGACCCTGAGTTTAGTCTAAACAAAGTAATTTAAGTAGTTAACAATAAGCCTTTGACTGCAAAAATGGTTAAACAATTAGCCGCTTACCAGACTAATAAGCCGTTTTTGCAAAGCGCCGCTTGAACGTTACTTTCAAGCACTTTTTGTGGCGCACTTATATAGCTTAAATCAAAAATTTAAGGTGCGTTTGGGGAAAATTCCCAACTGTCACCAATTAATTCACCTTTTTCATTAAAAATAGACAATCGTGCAAGCGTTGCCGGATCATATACACCAACAATAATGGCATATTTATCTGCATGATAACGTGTTGGCAATTCAATTTCGCGTGCTTCTTGCACACTCACATCAAATTCCCACCATTCTTGCATCCAATTTGCTCCACCGATTGGCGCGTCTGCTTGTCCCACTAGGGTCTCTGTTGTGCGATCGAGCACGTGAACAAACGCTTTTAATTCTCGTGCGGTGTGGGCGGAGAAGCTCCAAGTGAGCTGTATGGAGAGATGCGCGGATTGATCCATGTCACCTAGCACGATTTCATGCAAATAGAGTTGATTGTCAAAGTTTGCAACAATTGAAGAAGGTTGCTGATCTGGAAATATACCGTACCGCGTATAGAGCTGATAGGGGGTTTTCTCCAAATCTCCACGTGCCAAACTGCTGTTATGACTGCTGACCATAACAGGTGGCTGGAAAAGATGTTGTAAATAGCTTGCCGATTCGTGAGGCCAAACATAAAGCGAGGATGCGTTTGTTCGTGTTACTTCCCCAATCTGCATCGACGCGAATGTCTGTAGTTTATCAGAATCAACAAGATAGGAAATTGATTCCCATTCTTGCACAAACCGCTCATCAACTAAAATGTTGAGTTGGTTTGCGTGATCCTGATTTATCTCTTGTGCCAATTCATACGCTGCGGACTCAAACAAATAGTAAACACTCGCATCTTGCGCATAGCGAATAAAATAGTCACGAATTGTTAATCCACCGCTACCAATTAACAGGAATATTAGGAAAAATCCCGACAAACCGCGCGATAGTTTAGACCACTTAGATAGGCATGACAAACCTATCGCTGGAAAAATGAGAAGAATAGGAAGAATGCCTACAGAGCGCAAGAAATGGGGTGCATCTTCCGCAAGAATTGTTCCCCAAAGCAGCGTGCCTACCCATAACAAACAGGCCATTGCAGCAGGGCGTCGCCAATGCTTAATTGCCCAGAAAACACCCCACAAAAACGGGATGGCCATAAAGATGTCAAAGATAGGACGTCCCGCAGGATTGTGTCGCACAATTGTATCACCACGCCAGACAAACATGCCCAAAGTGGCCGCGATATGTCGCCAAAATGTGCCAATG
>JBMZDF010000399.1:0-5871 GCA_049614105.1 Promineifilaceae bacterium (SeqCode) | reverse complement strand
TGTACGGTTGGGCCACAGAAGTTCCGCCAGCACGCTACGCGCAATTGGCCGGTCGATGTTAAGCGCCAGATAGACAACAAGCGCCCGCACCTTGTCTGTTTGCAGTTTGAGAGATCCAGCATTCACAAACGATATGTGGAAGGTCCCTAAAATATCAATTTGAAGCATAGCATCCGAGAAACAAAAATGAAACGATAGACGTCGTTTACAATTGCATTGTCAGCCATTATGCCAACAAAGCGGACGATCGTCCAGCAAACTATGCTTGCAAAATAAATTTACATAATGAAGCGACTAGGGATTTCCGCAGATCTAGTTTCATGTGCATGATGCAAAAAACAGAACTTTGAATTATAACTACCCAAAATGCTTGTTTTGTAGTTAAATGGGGAACCGAGCTATACATTTCAATAAATATTTGCCGTTGATTATCGTAATGTGGCAGCCGCCAAATCATTTTGTAACGCAACCTCATCAAATATGGTCTCGTTACCACCTTCTCGATACATCCTTGCTTTCTGACGACCATACTTTAGTGCAGACGCAGCAACATTAGGATCATTTTTCTCGCGCAGGCAAGCTAATCTATGCTTATACACCCTATTAACAATGGCGATCTTTTGCACTTGCTTCTCTGTATCACTTAGCCTCTGATTTGAGACATATCTGCCATAAGCATTCAACATTTCTTTGGTCAGCACCTCATCCAGTTTGTTATCTTGCCAAGCGTCGCGAGCCGCTTCCCACAACGGCCTCAATTTATCTTCTCGCACCTGCCGTTCCTTTTCGTCTCCTATACGAATTGAGTGCAATACCCATACAATGAAAACGATGACACCAAAACATATTAGCTCCATCAATCACCTCATCCTGAGCGTCGATAGCATCATATCAACTTTTACCCTGCTATTTTAATTTATATTTGGCCAGAAAATAGAAGACCAACAGTTTGCAGAATCAGCGTTGGTCGAGCGTTTAGCTGCACATTTTACCACACAGGCCGAACTGCTCCACCATCTCACAAGTTAGTGTACTTAATTGGACAGCGGGCAAATGGTGATAATGTTCTTGATCAATTAATAATAACTACACAAAACAAGCATTTCATGCAGTTATTATTTAGGAAAATGAAGGGGTGAATTTCTGTGAATTACCCCCTTCGGCTGATTTGTTCAGAAATCGAGTCCCAACCTAGCATCTAACTTTAATCAATAAACACACGATTCGAGCGACGTGCTCCAAACGATCGGATCTCGTAACGCACACCGCGTTCGTTCAGCCACGCCAGAATATCGCCCGACCAACGCTCAGGCCCCCAAACAACCAGCTTACTGCCGGTGGGACCAATCTTGACAAAATCAACCGCATCCTGCTCCGCTTGCATCATCGCCTCGCGACGGCTGTGAATAGCGGCGGCCACCTCGCTCTTTTCGGCAAAGGTCGTGTCCTGTGGCATGAGGTTCACAACAATCGAGTGGGCATCTTCCCAAGGGGAGATTTTCCACGTCGCTTCCTGATTCGGAATGACGTGTTGCTCAGTGCGAATGCCTTGCTGGTTCATGAAATCGACAATCGACGTTGCCCAACGCTCGCTTGCCCAAGATTTGACCACACTTTGATTATTGCCAATTGTTGCCAAATCACGTGCATCAATTGCGGATTGCACAATGTTTTCTTTCTTGGCGTCCGTTTGCGAGATGACATACAGGCGCTCATTGAGCGTCGCGTTTTTGGGCAACAGGTTCACACGAATAGCGCGGTCAACTTCTGGCAGGTTCGTTACGGGCGTTGGCGGCGGTGCCTGCATCAAAATCGGCATGAACACTTTGAATGGCGTATTGGGCGGAACAGTTGCGACAGGGGTCGGTGGAACAGAAGTCGGTGGAACAGGGGTTGGTGTGACGGGGGTCGATGTGGCAGGTGGCGAGGTTGGAACGGGTGTGGGGTTTGTGCCGCCCCCTGTGGGTGCATTCGCATTCGGCCGATCCTTCTGCGCTGCATTGTAATTAACCACCCCACCAATCGCAAAATCATAATTCCGATTCGTCCACTCACCACCTCCGCCAAACGTAAAGGGCAAATGCGCCCACACATAATAATCTTCGGCCGCTTTGCGATCGTACCATCCCACACGGTTAACCATATCCGTTACATTGTTACCCCGTTCGCCGTACCCTTCTCCATAGACGATTTCCGAAATAACCAGCGGGATCACCTCGTTGCGTTGTTTGAGCAATTCGTAGAGATACCGATAACGGAAGCACAGCGGCCCAGCCGTGCCGTTTGCCCACCAGCTTGGGCGCGGTGCAGCACCATCTTGGTGATCAAAGAAAAAGAGACCATTTGCCCGCATCTGCACCCAGCGGGTTGCGGATTCATTGGCAGGAATCGGATCGCCGTACCAATGGTCGATCGGATTGATCCAGCCGTGCGTCGGATCGCGGAACACACCCTCATGCATGGTCATGATGTGTCCGCCCGCTTTCGCTTTGGCAAAAACGCCCGTCGCGACCATCGCTTCCATTTCATACCATTCAGGCGTGCCGGCATTCAGCGCGAAGATCGCAAGCTTCAGCCCCATCGCATTGGCACGGTCTATCGCACCAACCATCGCCAGCGACAGATTACGATAGCCGCTGGCCCCCGGTGGATCTGGCTCATTACAGATTTCCCAGTAATCAACCGCTTGGCGCAGTTCTGGGCGCAAGCGTAGTTTTTCCTCAAGCGGCGTAAACATCGTGTTGATGTATTTGGTGAAGTCGTCGTTACGCACTTCATGAATGCCGTTGAGTCCCTCACCGATGCCATCAACGTTGAAGGAAAATCGGCCGATTGTGACAATATTGGGATCGATCGCCTTCACATCGATTAGCCAGTCCATATCGTTAACCGCTTTCACCACGGGGAAGCGACCGCCACGGTTTTTAAGCGCACGGATATTTTCAAGCATCACCGACGGCTTCATCGAGTGAATACCCACTTTGGAGCCACGATTGATGACACGATAATTGAAGCTGTTAGGTGCTGAGCGCAATGCGCGTGATTCAGGGGTATCGGTTGCTTCTGCGGCAGGGATTGCAGCAGCGGCGCGTTGATTATTTGGATGGATAAATCGGGAGGTCATACAGGTAAATATCGCGTGAAGCGCAGTTCGTTACGACGAATCACGTCACAACGGTTGGTTTTCGATTACAATTAACAGTCGAAGCGTACCGCGTTGTGTTTAGGTAAGTCAATACGTTGCTTAGCAGTTCACGCATACCATTTGTACCAATACACAGTGCGAATCAGATTTTCGTTGAGCGTTTTTAGGGTACAGGTAACGCTAAAATACCGAAGTACTGATTAACTGCCATTTTACAAGCAACACGCAACGCTGTCTGTCGGAAAAGCAACGCAAACACAACGATCCCCCTATGGACATATCAGACATAAAACAAAATGACCTCGCTGGACAAATTTGGATCGCCCTCGGCGTCCTAATCATCTTTTGGTTGACATTTTCCCGACTTGCAAACTGGCTTATTGTTGGAGAACAGGCGCTCCACGCGGGGCCAGGCCAGATCTTGCCTGGCATCAGCTACGCCTTGGCAATTGTTGCCATTGTGACGCTGTATGGGAGTTGGTTTGCTAATCGGCCGAAACGACTACCCCGCTATGCCGCTGTCCTGCGAAGCTGGGTATTTGCCGCCCTGTTTGTGCTCTGTATGCTGCCGATCCACTTCTTCCCGCCGCTACAATCGGCCGATTTAACCCCTTGGCAACATCTGATCCAGTTCGTCGCCCTTACGCTCTTTCTCATTTTCCTGTTTGCCAAAGACAGCAATCGTGTCGACAAATTACACCCGACGGCCCCAGCAAGCTGGCTACCATGGCTGTTCGCACCCCTGCTGATCGCCGCATGGGTCTATATTGGCGTTTGGGGATCGGTTCTTGAAACAATCGTCAGCATTTTGCTGAGCCTATTGTTTGGTTACGCCGTGGGTGAGCTAGTCCGTATTGTTTTGCTCCCCGCTATCAAAGCTGACTCACGCGGCGCGGGCTGGGATTTTTGGCTTTGCGGCTGGGCGGTCGGCGGCATTTTGAGCATCATGGGCACGGCATTTGGTGCAGAAGGACAGTCCGTTTATCTGGCGCTGGTGCTGCCTTTTGTTGGCTGGCTTGGCGTGGGGCTGATGCAGGTGACAATTTCGGCCGAAAGCAAACACCCCAACCTCGCCCGTCTGGTCGGATTGGTGACCGCAGCAGTGATGATCTCGGCCGATGTCGATGAACTAAGCGTCCTCTACGTTCAGAACCCCAGTGAAGGGTTTCTAAGCCTGTTTGAATCTGTTGCCTTTTCAATCCTGTTGACAATTGGGCTAGCCGCCCTCTTTTGGCTCTTTCAAGAGCGGCCGTTGCGCTGGCAAAACAGTTGGCCGATTCGCGTTCTGACCCTTGGCGCATGGGTCGCGCTTGGGTGGGTTGCGCTCCAGAAACCTAACAGCGGTTTTTACGGCGATCAGCTCTTTGTGATTATGGCGTCACAAGCCGATCTGTCCGCCGCGTCAAATATTGAAGACGTGGACCAACGGCGCGAGTTTGTCTACCAAACACTTGTAGCCCATGCGGAAACGTCACAAGCTGATATTTGGTCAACGCTCGATATGCTAGGTGCGGAGTATCAACCTTACTATTTGAGCAATGCGATTGCGGTGCGTGGTGGGTTCCCCATTCGCTTGCTGTTGAGCACGTTTAGCAGCGTCGATCGTGTGATTGCCGATCCTGTGCTGCGTCCGTTGCAGGTATCTCCGATTGAAGTGGCGCGTCAAAATTCAGTTTCGGCCGAACCAGATCGCCCACCCAACAAACTCCCTTGGGGGCTAAGCGCCATCGAAGCCGATCGGGTCTGGGATGAGTTTGACGTGCGCGGTGCGGGCGTGGTGATCGGTCAGTCTGATTCAGGCGTCCAGTGGGATCACCCCGAACTGTTCGACAGCTATCGCGGCGGCGATGGTAGCCATGATTACAACTGGCTTGACGCATGGGAAGGCAGCCGCGCCCCCTATGATGCAGGCGGTCACGGCACGCACACGCTGGGTTCAATTGTGGGTGACAGGGTTGGTGTCGCGCCTGATGCAACATGGTTTGGCTGCGCTAATTTGGTGCGCAACTTTGCTAGCCCGTCGCTTTATCTTGATTGTATGCAGTTTATGCTCGCGCCCTATCCGTTTGGAGGCGATCCGCTGCGCGACGGGGCGACTAAATTTTCGGCCGATATTCTCAACAACTCATGGGGCTGTCCCGCCTTTGAAGGCTGTGATGCGACTAGCTTGCAAGCCGGCACGGAGGCGTTGCGTGCCGCAGGGATTTTTGTTGTCGCCTCGGCAGGCAATTCTGGCGGAGGCGGCTGCGAAACAGTCACCGATCCAATTGCCTTGTATGATGCCTCATTCACAGTGGGTGCATACGAAGAATCAGGCGAATTGGCATACTTTAGCAGTCGTGGCCCTGTTTCGGCCGATGGTAGTCGACGAACCAAGCCCGACATCATCGCACCAGGCGTCAACGTCATCTCTGCATACCCCGGCAACCGTTACAAAGCCAATCAAGGCACATCAATGGCTGGCCCACACGTCGCAGGCGTCGTCGCCCTCATCTGGTCAGCCAACCCCGCCCTGCGTGGCAACATCAACGCCACCGAGTTGATTCTCACCGAAACAGCCGTCCCCTATGATAACGCCACCCACGGCATTCCAACCTGCGGCGACACCAGCACCCCCAACAACGCCACAGGCCACGGCTACCTCAACGCCTACAACGCCGTAAAAACCGCCCTCCAATGGCGATAACCACACCGTTGAACGGACAGCTTGTCCGTTCTCCCCTCCC
>JBMZDF010000398.1:0-5884 GCA_049614105.1 Promineifilaceae bacterium (SeqCode) | reverse complement strand
AGACTCTAATTGACCAGACGCCCCGTTGAGGCATCTGGTCAGTTCCTATCGGGCAAAAGCCAATTGTTAACCTAGCATCTGCTGGCGCATCCCGACCATAAATGCATCGTCGCCCGCTTGTTTGCGCATCGCGTGCATTTGTTTGGCATCGTCGCCCAACACATAGCGCATTTGTTGTGTGCCGTCAGTCGCTGCGTCAAAAATAGAGGCTGCGATTTGCTCGGCCGTGCTGCCACCGCCGCTACGTTTTTGCCACGCGGCCATTACCGTTTGCACCATGGGCATGTAGTCTGGCAGTTCGGCCGGCATGGCAAGATCCATCGAGCGACCGCCGAAATCAGTCGAAACGCCACCTGGCTCAATCAATTTGACCTGAATGCCCAGTTCGCGCAGCTCAAACGCAAGCGATTCGCTGAACCCTTCAACCGCCCATTTGCTGCTGTGGTACAGGCTGATAAGTGGGAAAGTGATGAGGCCACCAATTGATGAGACGTTCAAAAATAGGCCTGCTTTGTTGGCGCGAAAGTGCGGCAAGAAGGCGCGTGTGACTTCCATGAGGCCAAAAACGTTGGTGTTAAACTGGCGGCGGATTTTTTCGGCCGAAGTCGCCTCAAATGGCCCCATCAACCCATAGCCCGCGTTGTTCAAAACAACATCAACCGTTTCGTGATCGCTCAAAATTTGGGCGGCGGCATTGTCGATAGATGCTTGGTCGGTCACGTCAAGCTGATAAAGCGAAACATTTTCAATTTCACCTAGCTCTGTCTCAGCGTCAGGTTTACGCATCGTGGCGGCAACTTTCCAGCCTTGTGCTGCGAAATGTTTTGCGGTTGCTTTGCCGATACCTGAGCTAGATCCTGTGATGACGATGGTTTTCATGATAATTCCTATGTATACTGCCATAAAGTGATAGAGTGCTCAGTCATTTTGTGGCAAAAAAAAGAGGCTAGCTTGTCACGCCAGCCCAATAAATTTCAAATGAGCGTGTAATATGTTTTGTAAGCGGCATATCGGTCAGATTATGTGCGATTGCATAGCTGGCCGCAGCATTAAGTTGGGAGACGATTAGGTGGCCGATATATTCGGCCGAAATTGCGCGAAACGCGCCCGACGCGATCGCCTCCTGAGTCAACGTATAGGCAAATGTCCAATCACCCAAGGCTCGCTGTTGCGCTTCCTGACTAACAAGATCGGTAGACAGCCTCATCTGTTGCACTAGCCGATACCGAATTGGATGCTGAACGCTCCAGTCGATATAACGAAACCAAATGTGTTCCGCCCTTGCCCGAACAGTCCCATCCTCTGGATACCCGCTCGTAATGTGCGCGGTCTGTTCCTGCTTCAGTTGCAGATAAACTTCATCAATCAGCACATCTTTAGATTCAAAATAGTTGAATAATGTCCCAGTAGACACTTTTGCGTGCTTCGTGATTTTTGAGGTAGGTGTGTTCCAAAAGCCTTTGCTAGCAAACAAATCGATTGAGGCTTCAATAATCTGTACCCGTTTAGCTGTTCGCTTGTCGCTCATGGTGTAAGAATATCTCAAACTGAGCGTTCAGTCAACAATTATCTTGCATAAGAATCTTTCTGATTAGCGGAGGCGAAAAACTCAGAGGTTTGTCACCATCCGCTTTAGTGCGAATAAAAACCTCTGAGGTTTATTGATCGAAACTTTTTATGCTAGCCAGCAAGTGTGGATGAGGCGGCTTCTGGCTTATGCAGGCCAACTACGGTTAAAACCGCTGCCGCGTTCACCCAATAAAACCATGCATCCAAGCCGTTAAACCCAAATGCAAAGGGCGCGATCAAGAATACAATCGCAACGGCGAAATCAACGGCAAGGTGAACTGAGTAAGGAATCACGCGCATCGCGCCGAGTTGGTGGTCGGTCAGCAACGTGAGAATAAACGCCGCCACGCCCGTTCCCACCGATAGCCACAGCGCCAACGGATGCGAGCTACCCAATCCGAATATGAAGGGCAAAATCATGAGCGCGAGGGCCACAGGATAGTCAAGGTAAGCGTGAATCGTTTTAGTTACAAATCGAATGTCCATTGCAAAATCTCCTTGTGCGTTTTATAAACTGTTTTGTTTGATGAGTGGTTTACGTCAGCCACTTACATGCTGTATAATAAATCTTGGCTAGCATACGATCAATTCTTATTCGGCCGAAAATCATACTAAATCGTATCAAAAATCCAGCTTTTATGGACGTTCTAACAAACATACTCAGCGACGTACAGTTTCAATCTAGCTTCTACTTTCGCACCGATCTCACAGCGCCATGGAGCGTTTACGTGCCGCCCAAGGGGCATGTTGCGCGGCTGCATATCGTGACGGGCGGGCATGGATGGGTTCAAGTTGAGGGGCAATCAGAGAATGTGCCGATTGCCAACGGCGATCTCGTCATCATTCCTCACGGCGCGGGACACATCATACGGGGTGCGCCCGATACGCCACCCCGTATGCTGGACGACGTGCTATCAGATGTAAACTACCCCGGCAACGGGCCGCTGATCTACGGCGGTAATGGGCCAAGCACACGCTTGGTTTGTGGCGAGTTGGGGTTTGATGATGCGATTCACCCTCTGATAACCGATCTGCCGCCGCTGTTATACGTGTCGAGCAAAGACAGTCGCAGCAACATGTGGCTCGACAGCACTTTGAGCTTAATTGCACATGAGGCGATCACAAATCAAACAGGGTCTCTAGCAATTCTCAATCGGCTCGCAGAAATCATTTTCATCCAAACAATTCGCGCCCTTGCCAATGCACCAGAGACAAAGATTCCATTTTTGGCCGCACTTAACGATCCGCAAATCAGCCTTGCACTTGGCGCGATCCATCGTCAACCCGCAGCCTATTTCACCATTGAGAAGCTAGGCAAAATCGCGGGGATGTCACGCTCCTCGTTCTCAAACCGTTTCTCGGAACTGGTCGGCATGACACCTTATCAATACTTGACGCTGACAAGAATGCAGTTGGCATCACGTGCGCTCAGCGCCTCAAATGAGCCGCTGATGGCTATTTCGGAATCGGTTGGCTATCAGTCAGAGGCCGCGTTCAGCACCGCGTTCAAGCGCTTTTTTGGCGTTCGGCCGGGTGAATACCGCAAACAACAAGGAGCATCAACACATGGAACATTCGCCAAATAACAATCACTACAAAGATGAGTTCATCGCCTTTCTGGAGATGATGCGGGGCGATGGTTGTCTGTCACCGGGCGGCGTGAGTGATGAAAAAACGAGACTCAACAATGACAAATAAAGAACAAATCACCATTATTGGCTGTGGCGTGATCGGCATGTCGGCCGGTATTCGTCTGTTAGAAGCAGGATACAAAGTACAAATTGTGGCGCGTGATTTGCCGCCAAATACAACCTCAAACTGGGCCGCCGCCATGTGGTTTCCCTATCGCGTTTATCCTTATGACAGGGTATTGAGTTGGGGTGCGACCACCTATGATGTGCTGCAATCGTTTTTGGATGTGCCAGAAACAGGCGTGCGCAACCTCTTATTGACATTGATAACGCCAGAGCCACCCGTCGTGCCTTGGTGGGGTGCGTCTGTGCCTGCATATCATCATGCAACGGCGGATGAACTACCTGCGGGTTATCAGCATGGCTACAGTCTGACCGTGCCAGTTTGTGATACGGGCATGTATCTTGACTATTTGCTCAACTGGTATCGTCGCTTGGGTGGCATGATTGAGCAGCGCGAGGTGGGATCGTTTGAGGAGGTGATTCGGCCGAAATCAACCATCATCAACTGCACGGGGCTTGGCGCTCACACCCTCGCCAATGACAAAACCCTCTACCCCATTCGTGGACAAATCGTCAAAGTCCGCCAGCCCGCAGTTGTCAACAGCATCATCCGCGACTTTGAAGACGGCCAGCACCCTGCCTACATCATTCCACGCATCGACGACATCATATTAGGCGGTACAACGCAGATCAATAATTGGGATGAAACCGTCGATCCTGAGATCACACAACACATTCTGAAGGAAACAGCAAAACTTATGCCAGCCCTCGCAGACGCTGAGATCATTAGCCAAGGTGCTGGCTTGCGCCCAGGCCGTCCTAGCGTGCGGCTTGAGGCAGAGCACCTTGCCGACGATTGTGTTGTCATCCACAGCTACGGTCACGGTGGCGCAGGGATTACCTTATCATGGGGCTGTGCGGCCGAGGTTGTGAGAATGGTTCAAGAACGTTTGACGTTGCAAACATGAGCGCAGACAATCGCTAACTATCATGTCGCACAAATACCCCGCACCAAAACCAGTACGCCTCAGAGCCACATCGATCGGCAAAATGGGCACTCACTGGCTAGAAAATCTAGACAGCATCGTGGATGACCTTGCCCAGCAGTGGCAACTCACCATCGATCAAACGCTCGGCGGCGGCTCAGAAAGCCTTGTTCTATCAGTCACCCAAACGGACCACTCACGCGCCATTTTGAAAATTGGCATGCCGACAGTCTGTGATACGGCAAACGAGGCCAAGATTCTGAGGCTAGCAAACGGGCGAGGGTATGCAACGCTGCTTGACTCCAGCCATGAGCACAATGCAATGCTGCTAGAACACCTTGGCGCACCCATCGCCCACTTAGGCAAATCGACCTCCGATCAAATCAATATCATCTGTCAAACGCTCAAAGAGGCCTGGATACCCCTAAACAATGTGCATAGTCTCACAACAGGGGCTGAAAAGGCGCGGTGGCTTGCCACCTTTATTGACGAAACATGGCACGCAATGGAAAAACCTTGCGCACTGGCGACGCGCAATCAGGCGCTTGCATACTGTGAGGCACGCACCGCCGCATTCGACCCGCAAAACAGCGTGCTCGTGCATGGCGATGCACATGAGCAAAATACGCTGCAAACGCTGGCTAAAAATAGCTATAAGTTTGTCGACCCTGACGGATTATTTGCCGAACCTGCCTGTGATTTGGCCGTGCCGATGCGTGGCTGGGGGGCAGAGCTGTTAGCAGGAGATGCCATAGAGCTTGGTCGTGCTCGTTGCGAGCAAATTTCTGCGTTAACAGGGGTCGAGCAACGCGCTATCTGGCAATGGGGGTTCATGGAGCGTGTCTCGACAGGGCTGGTCTTGATTCAAATCGGCATGACAGCGTTAGGGAGAGAATACTTACAGGTGGCCGATTTGTGGGCGACCTCGCGACTATTCGATTAGTCAACAGTAAGTAGAAAGTTTTGATCAATAAACCTCTGAGGTTTTTATTTATATGTTATAGCTGACGACAACAAACCTCAGAGGTTTTCATTGATGATTAATCGCGATCTATTTAACATTTCAACCAAACTAATTTACCGAACAGACAGCATCTATTGAGAGGAAATGCAAATATGAAAGCAGCTATTCTGCGTGAAATCAACAAACCGCTTGTTATCGAGGAGGTTCAAGTTGACAACCCTGGGCCGCGTGAGGTGTTGGTACGCACAGCCGCCGCAGGCATTTGCCACAGTGACTACCATTTTATGAACGGCAGTTATGCGACGCCGTTGCCCAGCATAATGGGGCATGAATCGGCCGGAATTGTCGAAAAAGTTGGCCGCGACGTCACCTACCTCAAACCTGGCGACCACGTTATTAGCTGTATGTCGATGTTCTGCGGCAGTTGTTATTACTGCCAAATGGGGAAACCCTATGGTTGCGACAACCTCGACAGCATGGCACGTGAGGGACGCATCATCCAAAATGAGCAGATCGTTCATCAAGGTTATTACCTTGGCTCCTTTGCCGAGCAAATGCTGCTGCACGAACATGCACTCGTCAAAATTCGTAAGGATATGCCGCTCGATCGTGCCGCGCTGATTGGCTGTGCGGTCACAACGGGGATTGGCTCGGTGATCCACACGTCGCAG
>JBMZDF010000397.1:0-5894 GCA_049614105.1 Promineifilaceae bacterium (SeqCode) | reverse complement strand
TTGCTGCTCGCGCTGTTTGCTGCGGCCTGTTCTGGCCCGCGCGACGTGATGCCACTTGAATATGATGATGCAGAGACAAACAACCCTGAGGTTCCTGCACTCGAAAATAACGTCGCCGATTCAGGTGGCGAGGTGGCCCCTGTGGAAGAGGCTGTGGTTGACAATTCGGCCGAATTGACCACCATCGTCGTCTGGGCAGAGCCGTGGACCGCACGTCACATGGTCGATAACCCCGAAGCCGATGGCCGTTATGGACTTGCACTCAAGCGCATGTTTGAGGAACAAAACCCAGGGTTTACCGTCAGCCTTGAAGACCATAGCTGGGACAATGAACTGCGTGCCAACTTTATGACCTCGCTCATGGGCGGGACAGCGCCTGACGTTGTTGCTGGTGAGAATTTCTTCAAACAATATGTCGATCTCGGTGCGGTTATCCCACTTGACGAATATATTGTGGACATCAAAGACGATTTGATTCCAGGAACGTATCAAACGGCCCAAGTAGATGGCTCAATTTACGGCATCTCTTCCTTCGCAGGCGTGTTCGGGTTCGAGCGCAACTGTACTGTGATTGAAGCGGCTGGCCTGACCTGCGACTCTCCCGCAACTTGGGATGATCTTTGGTGGGCAGCGAACGAAGTAAACACAGCCGGGATGGCGACCGCTGCGGCGGGTGGCGAACAGGTTTATGGCTTCTCGCTACAAGGGCCTATTGCTGACTCAGTTGGCAGCGTTTTCCGTATCGCGGTTCTGCTGGCGCAGACGGGCGCAGAGCTTTGTCAAAATGAGTGCTCATACCCTTACTTTAACGATCCAAAGGCGGTTCAGGTTTATGATTTCCTTCGCGCAATGAATGCGCTCACCCCACCTGGGTTGACGTTTGAACCAGACGAGGGCAAAGTTTACTCGCAACTGTTTGAAGGCAAGTCAGCCTATCAGATCGCAGGTAGTTGGCATCCAAACTGGGCATCTAGCGCGGGTTGTACCGATTGTCGCTACGGTGGCGTTCCTGTGGCTCCCGGCGGCACGCCTGCCAACGTGATTGTTGGCAACGGTATTTATGCAGTTACGGCTCAAAGTAAGTACCCACAACAGGCGGCTAACTTTGTGAAGTTGCTTGCTTCGGCCGAAGCACAAGACCTCATCTACTCTGCAATGGGTCGCCTCCCCACGACCCGCAGCGGACTCGAAGCGTTGCGCCCCAACGTAACAGAAGCTGAACAAGCATACATTGATGAGCTGCTCAACAACCCAGCCCTGCGCGTTTTGCCAAGCTGGGAAAAGAATCCGCAGCAGGTGTGGACTATTTACAACGAAATGTTGACCGAAATCCTCACCAGCGATCGCCCTGTTCAAGAGATCATGGACGAAGCGCAAATCAAAGCTGAGCTAGCGGTACGTTAAACACAGTGCTCCGTTGAAAAGTGAAAAGATGAAGGTGAAACGCGGTACATGCGCGACACTTTCAACTTTTCACTCGGCACTTTCCACTTGCGGCTCTGCCGCTCTACACAATTTTGTCCCTAACTCCCACACAATATCTACGACGCGCACGCATTCGTGAGCGAGAAGCCCACGAAGTCTCGGCGGATGCGTCCGAGCGTTCCATACCTTGGTCGCCTGCCCAAAAAGCGACACACCAAGCGGCCGAAACTTCTCCAACGGTTGTGCTGCGGCACGCCTACCTGCGCGAAAAACGAATTCGGCAAACGGCGCAGGTTAGCGGCGAACGTACGATATTCTACGAACGAGCACGCTTGCGACCCCACGATGTTGCACCACGCAGCGCCGCCATCGCGCTGCCGCTCCCCAAAGAACGCAGACCCCGCGATGTTGATCAAACGGCGTGGCAACGGTTCACCACATGGCGCAATCAGTCAAGCAATCGACAGACTTTTGAGGCTTGGCTGATCCTGACGCCGATTCTGCTCTACTATTTCATTTTCAATATTATTCCGATTGTCGTCAACATCTTCGCGAGCTTTACAAGCTGGCGCGGCGCGTTTGTTGCGCCAGAATGGGTTGGCTTGGCGAATTATGCTCGCTATTTAGAAGCGCCTTACCCGTTGATTATGTTCAACACGGCGCTGTTTGCGATCACAACGTTGCTGTTGCAAATTGTGCTGGGCTTCTTTGTGGCGGTGGCGCTCAATCAGAAAATTTTCGGCCGATCTGGCTATCGTGCCGCATGGTACATCCCCACCCTCACCTCCGCCGCCATCATGTCCCAAATCGTGTTTATCTTTATTTCGCCCTTTGACGGCGTCCTCAACTCGATTTTGGAATCGATACGCAACGGCGCGACAGGTACAGTCTACGATCTGTTTATCGAAAGCAACGTCACAACCAACGTGTTTGTGGCGATGGGACAGGCCGAACTGATCGCGACGCTCTCCAAGGCTGGCAACGAACCGCTGATTTGGCCTCAAATGGGGAACACGATGCGGATTTTGATTGTGTTGTTTACGCTTTGGCGCGGCGTCGGCACAACAATCGTGTTGTTCTTGGCGGGGTTAACGGGTATTCATGCCGAGCTTTATGATGCCGCAGCGGTTGATGGGGCCAATGCTTGGCAGCGTATGCGCAACATTACCGTGCCGCTGCTTCGGCCGATGATTATCTTTGTGTTCATCACAGGCATGATCCAAAATTTCCAAATTTTTGAAGCCGCCCTGCTGATCACACGCGGTGCGCCCAGCAACATGACCAACGTGATGCTGCTTCAAATTTATAATGACGCATTCGCCAATTTTGAGCTTGGCATCGCCAGCGCAGGCACAGTCATTCTAGCCGTCTCGCTGCTCTGGTTTAGCATTTCTGGACTTCGCCTCATGAGCGAGGAAACACAAGCAAGTTAAGTGCATCATAGAAAGTTTCGAGCAATAAACCTCAGAGGTTTGCTGTCGTCTCCTTGGGTCTATGCATAAAAACCTCTGAGGTTTTCATCAATGACTACTTGTGATCCACCTAACTACCTGATTATCTGACACCCTAATGACTTCTCGCCGCAACTTCTCCCGCATCCTTTTGCACACCGTTTTACTAGCCACTAGCTTGATTATGGCTTACCCATTAATTTTTGGGATGCTCGCCTCCTTCATGACCCAAGAGGCGTATCAGAGCATGAGCTTCCCGTGGCTGCCGATTCCAACCGAGCCGACGCTCGTGCATTATCAGCGCATCTTCAACATGCAGACCAACGTGCCGCGCTGGATTTTCAACACGGTTGTGCGTATCGTTTGGTATTGCGTTGTGCCGGGCACAATTGCGGTCTGGTGCGGGTACGTGTTCGCACGTCTCCAGTTCAAAGGGCGTGACACTGTGTTTGTGATTATCTTGGCCTCAATGATGATTCCTGCCATTGTTTACGCCATCCCTACCTATATTATGATGGCTCGTTTTCCCCTCGCGGGCGGCAACGACCTCATGGGGCAGGGTGGGCATGGTTTTATTGGCGAATGGCCGTCGCTTTTGTTGCCAACGCTGGTCAACGCCTACTTTATTTTTCTCATGCGCCAAACGTTTTGGAGCATCCCCAATGATTTTGAGGAAGCGGCACGGATCGATGGTGCGAACACGCTACAGGTCATGCGCCACGTCTATCTGCCCATGATCCTACCTGCGATCACCGTCATGGTTATTTTTCAGTCGGTAGCTGTCTGGAATGATTACCTCTGGCCGCTGTTGACCGTGGCAAGCAACGAGGAACTGTGGCCGCTGGCGCTTGGTTTCCAACGTGCCGCCGTTATGGGCAGTCAGGTCAAAGGACTTCCCTACGGCATGGGACAAAACTATCCTTTCGTATTTATGTTGGCGACGGTTGCTCTGCTGCCAATTGTGGCGCTCTTTTTCTGGCTCCAAAAATATTTCGTTGAAGGTGTGCAAGGATTTGCGATTAAAGGATAACAAGCTGAGCGCATTTGCTATTCTTGTCAATAAACAATGGGTGTGTTTCAAATAGGTTGGTGACAATAACGTAGACTGAGCTTGTCAAAGTCGTGGCTTGCCGAAGTCGTAGCTTGTCGAAGTCGTAGCTTGTCGAAGTCGTAGCAGCGTGTCGCTCAGGCTTCGACTGGCTCAGCCACCGCTTTTTACTCAAGTGAAACACACTCATAAATAATCGCCAATTTTCTCGTGACCTAACAATCCCCCGTTGAATACAGACCGCCTTTCTTTATACTTGTACCCATGTTAAAAGCAATCGAAGATCCACGATGGCGGACCGCCGCCGCAATGTTCAGCATGTTTTTGCTGCTTGTCATCGGAATGCAACTGTTGGGGCATTCTGCATGGGGGCCAACTGGGTCGCCCGGATTTTGGTCTGGTGATACAAACTCATCGGAGAACTCACAACGTTTGCTCGATGCGTATAGCTTTACCCATGTCGTTCATGGCTATTTGCTTTACTGGTTGCTCTATCTGCTCTCGCGACGGGTCAAAATGACGATGCTGTCCCGTTTTACGTGGGCAGTTTTCATCGAGGTGATCTGGGAACTGTTTGAAAATACTGAGTTTGTGATCAATCGCTATCGAACCGCGACGCTCTCACTTGATTATTATGGTGACAGCATTTTGAACTCAGTTGGTGACGTGCTGAATATGATGATCGGCTTTGGCCTCGCCAGCACCATGCCTGTTGCCGCCTCGATTTTGATCGTGCTGACGTTTGAAGTTGGGCTATTTCTCTGGATTGCCGATAATTTGATCCTCAACATTATTCAACTCGTCTATCCTGTTGATTGGCTGCGTGAATGGCAGCAGCGCTGGATAGAAGGTGGGTAGGGGACGTGTGAATTGGTTATGCAGATTATTGTTCAACATGCCACAATCGTTATCCGTTATCCGTTATCCGTTATCCGTTATCCGTTATTCATTGTCTGCTGCCCACCGAACGAAAAAAGCCACAAACCCATAAATTGTGAATCATAAAGCGTAAATCCACTTGGCATCATATACCCTCTTGCTACACTTCATCTGAATAAATTAACATGAGGTAATCTTGATGAATGTTTTAGTGGTTTTTGCGCATCCTGATGACGAGTCTGGGTTTGGTGGAACGCTGGCGATGCTGGCTGATAGCGGGGCAAAAATAACGTATGTGCTGACAACCCGTGGTGAAGAAGGCGACATTTACGAAACGTCGATCGCGACGAAGGCCACTTTGGGAGCGGTGCGTTCGGCCGAAATGCGTAAATCCTGCAACATTCTTGGCGTTCAGGACATCCGTTATCTGGGCTTTCGCGACTCTGGCATTGAAGGCTGGCCGCAAAACAAAGATCCGCGCAGCTATTATCAGGCGAATGATGAAAGCGTGATCGCTATGCTCGTTCAGATTATGCGTGAGATTCGGCCGAATCTCGTCATCACCTTTGAGCCAAGCGGCTGGTATGGTCATCCTGACCACATCATCGCCTGTCGTCACACAACCGCCGCCTTCGACGCCGCCAGCGATCCCGCCGCTTATCCTGAAACAGGTGCGCCATTTGCCCCCGAAAAACTCTATTATGCTACCTTCCTCGGCTCCAACTTCGCCAAATTTGGCGACGCACAGCGCGAGTTTGGCATCCCCGAAGACCAAATCCGCACGATGAAGCTCGACCCCGCGCTCGAAACACAAGTCACCCACCGCATTGACGTAACGCCTTGGCTGTCCCGCAAGCGCGAAGCGATGTCGCAACATTTAACCCAACGGGCGCTATTCAAACGGATGCTGTCCATGCCCGATGCGCTGATCACGCCTGCTTATGGGAATGAAAACTATATTCAGGCGCGGCCTGTGGTTGAGGTGCCGGATGTGATGTGGGGGGTGTTGTTTTAGGTGATCGGTGATTGGTAATCGGTGATCGGTAATCGGTAATCGGTGATCCGATATGATTGACAGGATAACGGATAAC
>JBMZDF010000396.1:0-5901 GCA_049614105.1 Promineifilaceae bacterium (SeqCode) | reverse complement strand
AGCCTAAAGTCTCGACGATCTCAGCATGCAACATACGCGTTGAATTCTCGCGACAGGTTCCCATGCAAGCAATTGTATTATTTCGGCCGAAGCCAAGTTTATTTAATTGCTGAAAGCTATCTGCCACGAAGTCCGTTTCTAGTGTCGCATCTGGATAATACTGTGCGACCACAGAGTTGAAGCGTTCCATTACATTACCTCCGTGAACTATGCAAAGTATAGCAGGATAGAAGTGG
Source organism: Promineifilaceae bacterium (SeqCode) (assembly GCA_049614105.1). Classification (GTDB taxonomy): domain Bacteria; phylum Chloroflexota; class Anaerolineae; order Promineifilales; family Promineifilaceae; genus CALECP01. Next base: position 5,665 of record JBMZDF010000396.1, on the reverse strand, counting down.
CTGCAAAGTGCAATAATTGTCATTGAGGCGAAGGTTTAGGTAAAAAAAATACGAATCATAAGTCGTATCTTTTTTACATTAAAATACAGGTAAAATTACACCTATTTTATAAAAAAACGACATTTTTGTTCAATGTGATTCTATGACTTTAACCGCAGCTGCACTTATCATCACCTCCGCGTTTATGCACGCAGGCTGGAACTATGTCAGCAAACGTCGCAGCCCCTCGCTCGCCTTTTTCTGGATCGCCGCGATTTCTGGCGCGTTGGTCATGACCCCCAATTTTTGGCTCTATCGTCAAGCACTTGGTCAAATCCCGCCTGCCGTGTGGGGCTGGATTTGTGCAACAGGTGTGGCACAGGCAATTTACGTGACAGGGCTGGCTGGCGCGTACAAACGGGGTGACATTTCGCTGGCCTATCCTTTAGCACGTGCGTTGCCCGTTTTATTTGTGGCCGTGATCTCGATATTACTAGGCAAGGGGGATCAGATTCGGCAGGTTGGTTTGTTCGGCATGGCGCTGATCAGCATCGGCTGCGTCATTTTGCCGCTTAAAAGCTTCAGACAGATTAAACTGCGTGACTATTTTGATGGTGTTTATGCTATGGCGCTCGTTGCCGCAATTGGCACAACGGGCTACTCCCTGATTGACGATCAAGCGTTGCGACTGCTGCGACAAACGCCAACGCTTGGTTTATCAAGTGTTCAAATCACCCTTCTGTTTATCTCGTTCCAAGTGACCAGCACCGCCGTGATGCTCAGCTTTGTTACTTGGTTGCATGCCCCCACACGTCGCGAACTGCGCCGCCTCCTGCAAGATCGGGCGCTGGTTCGTGTTGGATTGCTGACAGGTGTTGTCATTATGGCAACCTATGGGCTGGTGCTGGCGGCAATGGGGTATGTGACAAACGTCAGTTATGTGGCTGCTTTTCGGCAGTTAAGTATTCCAATTGGTGCGATGATGGGGCTGGTCTTGCAAAATGAGCCACGTTTTGTTCCCAAACTGATTGGCATCGGGATCGTGTCAATTGGGCTGATTTTAGTTGGGTTTGGATAGTTTAAGGGAATAAGGGTATTTAGATGGTTGGCTTAAGTCAGAGCGTCGTGTAGGACGTAGTAGATGCTACGTCCCGATCCCAATGCTTTGATTCGCTTTTGTGCGAGGAGTTTATCTAGGCGACGGTTTGCCGTTCGGCCGCTTATGTTAAGAAGTGCGGCACAGGTGCGCTTATCAATGCGCCCTTGGGTGCGAATTGTGTTGAATATGAGGCGCTGGTCGGGGGTAAATTCGGCCGAAAATTCCAAATAACGCACCTGTAAATCTGCAAATGCCGTTTGCAAGTGACTGATTTTGGCCTCATCGGCAAGCGCCGCCCCTTTTGAGAAATAGTCCATTGCGAGTCCTACTGAGCCATTAAGTAAATGAGCCTCTGCTAAATCATAACCCGTCAGCACCATCCACAACGCACTATCTACACTATGAAAATAACTGTACGCTTGCTCATAGTAGCGAATAGCACGCGGATAATCTCGTTTACTGAGCACGGAACATCCGCCTAATCCTTTGTTGCACGCTGCCCCAATCATCTCATTTCCCATTTCTTGGGCCAAGAGCTGGCACTCTAAAAACATCCGTTCAGCATCTTCATAGTGAGCTAGCTCAAGGTTATCCCACGCAAGATTATGGGCGCACTTCATCGCCCGCTCGACATCGCGGGCCTGCCGCGCATAGCGCCACGCTTGCCAACGAGAGGCCAAAGCTGTTGTTAGATCGCCAGCTTGGGTACAGTGGGCAGCACGCGCGTTGGCTAAATCGCATTGTAAAAGGGCCACATCTTCCCCTGTGTAGGAATCTAACAGGTACAACGCATTGTCCAAACAACGTTGCGCCCTAGACAGGTCAGGACGCTGATCCGTATAAACCCACGCCTCGCCCAACAGAGTCATGATGCTCAAACGAATGCTGTCAACATCAGAGCATCTGTCAATAAATTGCCGACACAGGCTGTATTGTGCCAAGGCGGCGTCAATGTCTCGGTGTCGCTGTAGGCGACCTGTGCGATAGTGAGCAGTTGCTAAAATAAGATGGTCGTCGGCACACAGCGCCGTTTCATAGGCGGCGAAGGCGACGTCTAGATTTTCTGACTGTTCTGCACGTTGCCCGATCAACAGATTGAGTCGCGCCCATATATCGGCCGAAACACGCTGTCGCTCAAACTGTGCCAACAGTTCATGCATGTCTCCGCTAATAGAATCAAGGTTCTCTAGCAAGTAGTTGGCCGCTGTTTCATGCTGCCCTGCTCGTTGCCAGTGATTAATGGCGCTAAGCGAGTCGCCTTGTTGCAGGCGATATTGTGCGGCGATTTTGTAGAAGGTGAGAATTTCGGCCGAATTCAACTGCTGCAACACCCAATCACGCAACCCGTCCCTCACTCTAATTTGTAGAGTCTCGTTCTGCACAACCAGCCCTTGTTCTAACAAGTGGGCGAGGAATTGGAACCCAATGCCCTCAGCAGTAAGCGCAACCCGCAATGAGACAAAGCGTTGAAAGATAGCGAGAAAACGCAACAAGCGCTGTGCGCCTGCCTCACAAGCGGCATACTGTGCCTGATAAATCGAACGCTGCCGTGCTGCTGCCGCAGTTGGATCTCGCCATTCTGCTTCCAGCACGCTTGCGAGCCGCTCCCATCCCTTGCGTTGTCGTTGCTTAATCGTTGTGATGTCTCGCCCCAACGAAACGGCACAGGCTTTCACTGTTTGTTGGTCGACAAAACGGAGCCAAAGCGTTTCGGCACTGTGTCGAGCATAAGAGGAGCCGCTGACGCGCAACTCTTCCATCCCCCAGCGTAAAGCGGCTTGCACAGCGTAGCCCCGCTGGGTGGTATTGCTTGAGTCAAGGCAGATTTGTGTAAAGGGGGTTCCTGTTGCCCCCATGTACATTCGGCCGAGGTGGGTTGTGTCGTGATAATGAGTTAATCCCTCTCGCACCCATTCTTGCCATTTATCCGCGTCATTTGTTGATTTTTTACTTTCTCTTTTCACTTTCCGTGCCAGATTCACAGTTCATTTTATTTTATCGCGCCATTAATTTTATGTTCTTTTCACAAGTGCGCCAAATCGGCCGAATTTCGCCTCCTTTTCCACAAAAGTTCTCTACCCTCTTGCACCTACGGCCAACCATAGCAAAAAGTTATAGTCCTGCGTAGTTCAACTGCATTATAACGGTTTAAGGGGTTGTTATTCCGATAGTCAGGGTTTCAGAAAAATTAACTATTACTTTTATAAACTATTAGAAATACAAGTTCCACATCGCTATGATTTATTTAAGGAGTAACTTTATGTTTTATAAGGGCCGATCACATCTTTCTCTATTTGTCATTTTGTTCACAGGACTCTTGCAGCCTCATATTGCTTTTGCCGCAAGAAACAGCACCGATAATAACTGGCTTAACAATACAAACTGGCACCAAACAACGTCACCTTGCTTATTGGACGAGATCCGTTGCGACTACGATTTTGTTCCTGATTTTTCTAGCAAGGAGCTAAGCAGCCCTATTTCTTTGGTCACTTTTAACTGCAACAATGCGTCTGGAATTCCGTTTACAGAATGCAAAGCGCTGGTGGCCCTTTACAACAACACCAATGGGAATAACTGGCACAACAACACAGGCTGGCTCCAAAATACAACACCCTGTTCATGGTATGGTGTTACCTGCAACGCTGGTTTTGTGTCTCATCTTGCCCTTAATGACAATCAGCTAAGCGGCAACATTCCACCTGAGTTGGGACAGCTTTCTAAGCTAATTCGCATTTATCTTAACAGCAACCAACTAAGCGGCAGCATCCCATCTGAACTACGACAGCTTTCCAGCCTAACCCACCTCAATCTTTACGACAATGACCTAAGTGGCAATATCCCGCCTGAGCTAGGGCAGCTTTCCAGTCTCACGAACCTTTACCTTCGCGAAAATAAACTAAGCGGCAGCATTCCACCTGAATTGGGACAACTTTCTAATCTGGAACTGTTTTCTCTTTACGACAACGATCTAAGCGGCAGCATTCCATCTGAGTTAGGGCAACTTTCTAACCTAACCAACCTTTCCTTTGATGGCAATCGACTAAGTGGCAGCATCCCGTCTGAGCTAGGGCAGCTCTCTAGCCTAATTGTGCTTACCCTTAACAACAATGAACTAAGTGGTGACATCCCATCTGAATTGGGGCAACTTTCTAACCTAGAGACCCTTTCCCTTGATGGTAATCAGTTAAGTGGCAACATCCCATCTGAGTTAGAACAGCTTTCTAATCTAGCTACCCTTTTCCTAGGCAACAATGAACTAAGTGGCAGCATCCTGCCTGGGTTAGGACAACTTTCCAACCTAACCCGGCTTTCTTTTTACAACAACCAGCTAAGCGGCAGCATCCCGCCTGAGTTAGGGCAGCTTTCCAACTTAACCTTGCTTAACCTTAGCAACAATCAACTAGAGGGGTGTCTCCCAATAGAATTAAGCAGCTTGAGCCTCGGCACATTTCGGTTTGATGCGACACAAGTACAAGAGCCTAGCGACGCTGCTTTTCAGAACTGGTTAAGCGCCATTACAGATCTACATCGTACCAATGTGCCTTGTGGAACACAGGATAAAATGCTGTGGATCTATTTGTATGCGGGAGACAATCCAATTACTAATACCGCTAGCCTCGCGCCATTCTATAGGCCAGCCGTGCAGGGGCTTATTGATGCCACAGCTATAGACTCTAGTAAAACGGCCATTGTGCTAGGTGATCTGAACGGCAAAGACAACACAGCTATTTTGCTGATTCAGAACGGTGTGGTAACGGTTGTTGATGGCCTGCCAGATGCGAACGGTATACTGTCAAATGCAATTACCGAATATGATATGACTGATGGAGATCAGTTAGGGGGATTTCTTAAGTGGACATTGGACAATTACACTGATGCCGTGACAAAAACATCTCTTTCCTATATCGGACATGGCACTTTCATTGCGCCTGAGACTGATCTTGACGTGCTCTTTTTCCCAAATAACTTCCGCAATAATATGGGACTGCTCCCGCTACCGATACGTGGCAGCTTCATGGACGACTTCACTGATGTCACTCCGAAAAAAACCATCATCACACCTTATGCTTTGCGCCAAATGCTAAAGATCGGCACAAATAAAGGTAAGAAAACGCTTGACGTTCTTGATTTGACACACTGTTTTGCTGCAACGGTCGAGGAATTATATGAAGTGGTCGAAAGCGACACTGAGAAATCTTACGCAACAATGCTGGTCGGTTCTCCTGCTATTGCGTACTTTGCACCAGAAATGTTAGGAGCAACACTGCGTGCAATGGATGTCAACGACGACGCCAGCACGCTTGCCAGCACGCTTATTACCACTTATGACAACATCTTCAGCTATTATGATACCCTGGATGGCGATCCCGATGTAGACCACCCGCGAGCCTTGATGGTTTATGAGAGCAACCAAATCCCTGCCATAAAAGACGCTGTGGATATCCTAGCTGATCAAGTGATGAACCAGCTAGAGAGACAACCCATAATTGCTCAGAACAAGCTCGCGGCCGCCCATGCTAACGCAGGACAGTATTATGACACAACATTTTGCCAAGCAGATTGGACAATGGACAGCTCTGATGCACT
>JBMZDF010000395.1:0-5922 GCA_049614105.1 Promineifilaceae bacterium (SeqCode) | reverse complement strand
GCTGCTTTCTTCAAGTTCTTGCATGCCACCTTCGAGCTTGCTGATGAATTCGGCGTTTGACCGTGCGCGGATGGATTCACGATAATGAGCGCCAACAGATGTTGCAGAGCGTAACAGTTGCCGGCCGATAATCCGCCCGACTTCCGTTTTTGGAATCGCACCATGCATCTTCATAACCCGCAACGCAAACTGCTTTGTCCGAGTCTTCAAATCTGCGGGCTTCTTCGCTTCATCCTTCATCCTTCCTAATTCATCCTTTCGTTAGATGATTGCCATGCCGTCAAAACTTGTGAAGCTGCGTGCGTTGCGGAGCCAGAGTTCAACTGGATACTCGCGGATATAACCGTAGCCGCCGAGCGTTTGCAGCGCCGAGTCGGCAACGCGCATGACCGCTTGATCGACGTAGTGTTTCATGACGGTGACGTCACGGGTGACATCTTCGCCGCGATCGAGCTTCCATGCCGCTTCCCAAACAAGGAGGCGGGCAGATTCAACATCAGAAGCCATGTCGGCAAGCATGAACGCGATCGATTGGTTTTGAGCAACGGGTTTGCCAAACTGGACGCGCTGCTTGGCGTATTCCTTGGCATATTCGACGCCAGCGCGGGCAATGCCAACGGCTGCTGCGCCGAGGGCAATGCGGCTATGGTTGAGAATTTTCGAGAAGTCACAACCTGCTTCGCCGCCTAATCGGGCATCGGTTCCCACGCGAACGTTATCAAACGAAACCGCGTAGGTTGGCAGTGCTTTGATGCCCATCAATTTGTCGCGCTCGCCAACGGTGACGCCAGCGGTTGCGGTTGGGATGATAAATGCTTGGGTCGTGCCGTTTTCATTGGCGTAGACGAGCATTGTTTCGGCCGAATTTCCCAAAGGCACAAAAATCTTCTTGCCACTAATCACATAGCTATCCCCATCAAGGGTCGCCGTCGTGTCCAAATTGCGAGGGTCGAACTGATACACAGGCTCCGTCAATGCCGCCGTCACGCTTGGCAACTCACCCTCAACAAACAAAGGTAAATAGCTCGACTTCTGCGCATCTGTGCCGCTAATCATGACGGGAACCGCAAACAAATTGGGCGTCATAATGTTGAGCGTGATCGCAAAATCACCATAGGCGAATTCTTCCGTCGCAATTGCGCCTGTCACAAGATTGTGTTCGCCAAAACCGCCAAACGCTTCAGGGATTGCGGTTGGCAGCACGCCAATTTCCCAACCCTGTTGCACTAATTCGGCCGGAATTGCACCTTCTTCCTCTGCATCGCGGAACTGCTTACGCACACGCTCCTCAGAAAAGCGATTAATCGCATCAACCAACATTTGCTGTTCTTCGTCTAGTCTAAAGTCAAGCATACTATTACTTGCTCCTTCAATAACTGTTGAACGGACAATTTAGTCCGTTTTTGGCCGAACAAACGATTCAGTCTGTTCAACTTCTAAGGATTGCGTCGGCTAGTTTTGCCGCCCGCACGTTTTCTTTGACGTCATGTACACGCACAATATCTGCGCCGCGCGTAATACCGATAGCGGTGGTGGCCAGTGTGCCTTCCACGCGCTGATCAGCAGATAACTTACCTAAAATATGTCCAATAAATCCTTTGCGGGATGCGCCCAACAGAATTGGGTAGCCTAAAGCCTGCAACTCATTCATGCGGCGCAGCAGTTCTAAATTTTGCGGGCCTGTTTTGCCGAACCCGATGCCGGGGTCGAGGATGATGTTTTCGGCCGAAATTCCCGCCATCAACGCCATCTCAACGCTCTCACCCAACTCGCGCATCACATCTGGCAGCAAATCGTTGTATTCAAAATAACCATAGTAGCCACCTGCCCCATCATCGGCGCTGATTCTCGGCCGATTGCGCCCGTTGTGCATCAGCACTACAGGACAGCCAGCCCCAGCAACCACACGCGCCATGTCGGGGTCCTGCTTCAAGCCCCAAATATCATTCACCCAGTCAGCGCCCGCCGCCAACGCCTGTCGCGCCGTTTCCGCCCGATACGTGTCGATTGAAATCGTCACGTTTGGCAGTGCCGCACGAATCGCACGAATCGCAGGCAGCACCCGTTCGCGTTCCATTTCGCCCGTCACCACTTCAAACCCTGGGCGCGTGCTTTCACCACCGATGTCTAAAATGTCCGCACCCTCGGCAACAAACCGCTCCGCCTGCGCTACGATTGTCGCCAGCATGTCTGTTTGGTTAAGCAATCCATCACCCGAAAAACTGTCGGGCGTGGCGTTGAGGATGCCCATAATGTACGTGCGTTCGCCCCACACGGGCAAAGGTTTCACCATGCGCTGAATCTCCGATTGGTCGACCGCTGCGGTCAGGTCTGCGATTGTTTGCTTTGTTTGAGGATCAATTAAATTTGGGGCAATATCGTTGAGCGGGACAAGGACGAAGGCGCGTTCGCGCATGTGGGCGTGTGGAATGGTGAGCGTTTCGGCCGAAAAAACCAGATCATCCACCAACAAAATATCGATGTCGATCAGCCGTGGCCCCCACCGTTCAGAAGCCACCCGTCCCAACGTTTGCTCGATTTGCTTTAGACGGGCAAGCAGCTCAAGCGGGGCAAGCGCCGTTGTAATCTGCACACACAGATTCAAAAAATCAGGCTGCTCCAGCACACCCCAAGGCGGCGTCACATAAATAGGCGACAGCGCTTCAATCGTAGCAAAGTGGCGCAACCGTGCCAGCGCCTGCATTAAATTCTGCTCGCGCTCGCCCAAATTCGTGCCAATACCTAAGAAAACAGTGTGCATTACGGTATAAATAATAAAGTTCTTTAAACGACCTGAGCGAATGAGACAGGGATGAATAATGAATATTTAACAGTGAACGAAGAATCATGAATGCATCGCCCTTGGCAACATTCACAATTAATTATTCAATGTTTATCATTAATTATTCGGGTTTTTTCATTCGCATTCTTGCTAAAGCCTACAACCATTGTGGTTTGCTATGTTATGCGCCACTTATGACGCACCGCGTTATGAAAAGTATAGAGCTAACTTACTTATCAGTCAATAAATTCTATCAAACGATAAGTCAAAAACACAGATGACAGCGATTAATCACTACTATCCCAAGGGTCTGTTTATGTTTTGCCTATTGCTGCTTAGCTGGCATAGGGTCGAGGCGGGTCAAATCACAAGCCAACTGATCACGGTGCAAGCGGGTGATACTTGGTCGGCGCTGGCAATTCGGTTTGACGTATCGGCCGATGACCTACGCCAAATGAATACGAACGTCGTGTCGCCACTCAATCCGCAGCGGGAGCCGCCGATTGGGGTTCAGCTAGCTGTGCCAACTGAGGAGGTCGTTTTCGGCCGAATTCACCACCCAGCCAACACAACGCCCCTCCTCTTCGCGCTCACGCATCAGATCCACCCGAAACGCCTGCCAACCTCTCACTTCATTCCGTATCAAGCGCTTATTATTGAGGACGAGACGACCTTATTGCGCGATTTGCCGCTGCCGTTCAGCGCGTTTGAGCTATCGCACACGCCCATGTTTGCGGGGCAAGGAATCGGGTTTCGCGGAATCTCGGCCGATAGTCGGCCGATTTCGGTGACGCTTGTTTCGGCCGAAAACGAGCCGCTGCCCTTTGACACCTTCCGCAACGAGGCACATGTCGTTGGGTTGCGCGGTACGGGCGCGTTTTTCCGAACGGGCACGGTTGAGCTGACGGTTGCGTCGGCCGATGCGCCTTTATGGTCACAGCCTTATTTTGTTGCTGAGCAAACGTGGGATTATCAAAATTTGACGCTGACAGGCACGGCGGCACAGATCGATTCGACGGCGATCCAGACGGAGGGGGCGCGGTTGTTTGAGCTTTGGGCGGTGGCGGGGGATGAGGTGGGATTTTCGGCCGAATTCACCCTCCCCATCAGCGACTTTCTCGAATACTCATCCGCATACGGTGCGCGTCGCAGCTACAACGGCGGTGGCTACAACAGTTATCATGAGGGCGTCGATTTTAGTGCATACGGCGGCACACCAGTTTTCGCAACCAACAGCGGCACGGTTGTCGTCGCAGAAACGCTCTACGTGCGCGGCGGCGCGGTCATTATTGACCACGGGCTAGGCATCTATTCAGGTGTTTACCATCTATCAGAGGTGCTGGTCGAGGCCGGCACACAAGTGACCAAAGGGCAACAAATCGGCGCGGTTGGCACAACTGGATTATCAACAGGCAACCACCTCCACTGGGACTTGCTTATCAGCAATACGTGGGTCAACGCTAGCGACTGGGTAGCGCGTCAAATGGGTTGCTGGAGCTTGATCGGTTTGGGAATGACCTGCGAAAATTGAGTGCAAATAACGGATAAAGACCTGTGCAGAGAATATACATGAGCGATTACCTTCACAATTATCCGTTATCTACTTATTGTTCTACCAGCTAACAGAGCAATTAGCGGCTAATCATCATCTTCATTCTCTTGAGCAACATCATCACGAACCGCTGAGAACATTTCATAAAGCTCTGCGGCTAGCTTGAAATAATTTATTCTAGGCTTAAAAAGCGTTTCATCCGCATACTTAGCAGGGGTTGAAGTATGGCTATGATCAACATCCATTGATTCCCGCCATGTTTCCGCATGTTCGGCCCACTCTTCCTGATCAACAATTTCAGGTGGCGTAAACCACACGTTCCAAGTCAGCGTATTATCTTTTTGCAACATGTTTCCAGAACCCATGTTGAAAATGTCTACGATGCTTTGGTTAAATCGATCAACTTCTGGATCACCTGTTGAGATAACCGAACCAATCTGCACATCAATATGACCAACTGTCCACAGCTTGTCTCCATAATGCGTTGTAAACTCGGGTGCATCGAACCGGTCGCTCAATCCTTTACGGACTGTAAAAATCGGATGTTCAGGTTTGTTAAGCATATGGGTAGAAACCCGAATCGCATGCTCTTTTGTAAAAGGGAACTGACCCGATCCCAAACCATCAAATATTGACCAGATTGCTTTCACAAACCAATGGTCGTGTGAGCCAGGCGCAAACCAAATTTTCCCTTCAACCGTCATATCAGCGGCTAATGAAACGTCACGATCATCTTCATTAACCCAACCACGTTGTCCTGTCACGGTCACTTCTACATTTAAGCAAACACCATGAACACAGACACCCTGTTGTGGACACATGATCGACCAGACGCGCCCCTTATTATCATATCCGATCCGAGAAATATCTGATGCAAACATTTGGAAACAACGCTTGGGATCCTTCTTTCCCATTCGAGTTTCCCAACTAAATTCAGGCCAAATCACTTTTTGCTGGCGTTGAAGCTTGTCGATGTTGTGCATGTTGTCATATATCGGCACTTCTTCAGGTGGGCCTGTAAAGCTTGGATCTGGATAATCAAACTCTGGACGCGAGGTAGAATAACCACCTTCCCACCCGTCTGCGGGTGGCGGCGTTGTGTCTTTCACAAAATTCATAATATTTTCCTTCATTTCGTTGATTGTTACACAGCAACTCATCCGCTTTGTTACAAGCTGAGTTGGCTGCATGCTGACTTTGCCGCTGTATGAATGAGCGGGTTACATTAACGCAGGGTTTCTGCGGAGAAATGCGTATTTGTTTAATGCTTCGCACTATCTCACAATGAGCTAAAAACTAGTCTTGACCTCATGTCAAAACCATCACTTTTATCAATTGATTGGATAAACACAAAACAAAGGGTAGACCCTAAAACGCAGTTGAATACAAACAGAACTGGATACACTGATTTGAAAATATGATGATATTCACAAACCTTCTAATAAACTAGACTTGGATTGGACAAATAATCCAAGCACATTATCGCATGTTTTTTAACCACCGCCAAATAAGATTCGGCGGGTCAGGGCAATTGCATTCTAAATTTTCTGACTCGCTCCTACGCGCGTGGGCGTGTTTTTGCTTGCCG
>JBMZDF010000394.1:0-5936 GCA_049614105.1 Promineifilaceae bacterium (SeqCode) | reverse complement strand
TTGAGGCTGATCGGTCAGGGTGAGCGTATGTTCAACATCGAATAGCGACCGTGTCAGCGGCCGTTTTTTCTCTTGGCGCACCCATGAAGAGGCGGCATAGAGGGCAACACGATAAATCCATGTGGAGGCTTTGGCCTCGCCGCGAAAGTTCGGGATCGACTGCCAAACTTGTAAGGTAATTTCTTGAAAGAGATCGTCCTGATCGTTTGGCGTGAAGGCATAAGCACGCACAATCTTAAAAAAGATGCCCTTGTGCATATGTAACCATTGGTCAAAGATTTGTCGCTGTTCATTTTCGCTCATGAATATTGCCGTTGTGCAGGTCAATTGTTTCACTATAAATAGTAGCGAGTCGGACAGGATTTATTACAAAACTGGGCCAGAGCGTTTTATTTTGCAAAGCGCTGCATTACGCTTTGGTTACATTTAGCTTTTATTGAGATTAATCTTATGGAGCGTTTGCTAAAATGCGAAGATGGTAAGCAAACGTTGGCAACGTACCCAAACTGTTATTGCGCATATTGGCCTTGCGCTAGGGGCGGCAATGCCGCTCTATCTGTTTGAACTACAGTATGAGAATTGGATCAAAGTCGTTGGGATGTTGTTAGGCTACCTGATTTTGATTCCGTTATTTCGCTGGCTGCACCGCAAATATGCAAAGACTTTTGTGAAGGTATTTCGCTGTGATTATGAGGCAGCGGCGCGGGTTGTGCAGCGGGCGCTGAATGCAGATCGGTTACCGTTCACCAAGCGTAGTGGTGATGAGCAAATTGTGTTTCAGATTCGGCCGGGCAAGATGAAACTGGTCATTGATGCGTTTACCCTCAACATGCCGCTTGACAGCCATCTGATACCAGAGGTCGCGGCGAAACTGACGCTAGAACCTGAAACGGCCGACAATGCAGAGCAAATGGCAGCACTACGTTTATTGTTAGATAAAGCGTTTGCTGTGCAGGGATGGTGAGCCGATGTTGAAGCAAATTTCTCGCTGGCGACAGCGCAATCAGGAACGGCGTGCGCTGGAAGCTACGATGCGCAAGGCGCGACGTTTGCCGCCTGGGCAGCGGGTGACGCTCAAGTTTCCTGTGCTGCATATCGGCCGAATTCCCACCTTCAACCCCGACACATGGACGCTCAAACTGTATGGTGCAGTCGAAAAGCCAGTCAAGCTCTCATGGAAAGCATTTCAACAATTGCCGCGCCAAACGCTCAAAATCGACTTGCACTGTGTGACCCAATGGAGCAAATTTGACACCGTTTGGGAAGGGGTTTCACTGCAAACGCTGATCGACCATGACCTTTTGAAACTGAACGCAGACGCCACACACATGATCCAAGTTGCTGAGGGCGGTTACAAAACAAATTTACCGCTTTCCATTGCAATGCAGGAAAACTTCTTGCTGGCGACACACGTGAACGGTCAACCGCTCGAACCGAAACACGGTTTTCCGTTGCGTGGCGTGACGGGACACATTGCGGGACGCCGCGATCTCGAAGATGTCTATTTGTGGAAAGGGGCGAAGTGGTTACGCGGGCTTAAATTTGTGACAAAGGACGAACCTGGCACGTGGGAAGTGGGTGGCTACCATAACGAAGGAGATGTCTGGCGAGAGGAACGTTGGGGAGTGCGTTGGAAGTGATGGTTACATTTGAACAGATTACGCTCGCTGAGAGTCATCCTGCTATCTGCCGACATCTTGAACATGGGTTGTCTGCGCCGATCGAGTCGTTTTTGGAAGATCATGTGGTTGCATCGACCCATTATCAGATGTTGATCGCGGGCGAGGTGGCTGGATTTGCGTCTGTGTATGATGGGAGGTTATTGACGCAGTTTATGGTGGCGAGTCGTTTTCGGCCGAAATCAACCCAACTTTTCACCGCCGCCCGTCAACTCGAATCCGTCAACACTGCTTTTGTGCCAACCTGTGACGAGCTGTTTTTGTCGCAGGCGTTGGACGCCAGCACGAAGGTGGAGAAACAGGCTTATTTTTGGCAGGTTGGGGAGGGGGTGATTTCGGCCGAAAACCCCCTCACACGCGCAACATCCGCCGACCTCGATCTGATTATTCAACACACAGGCGACTTCTTTGATGATCCCTCGACGCTCATTAAACGCGGCGATCTTTTCATCAGCCACCGCAACAATGAGATTGCAGGGTATGGTCTGATTGAACGCAGCCGCTTCTACCTCGCAACGGGCAGCATCGGCATGTTTGTCGTTGAGAAACATCGCCAGCAAGGTGTCGGAACCGACATCATCCGCGCTCTGATTCACGAATGCCGTCGACAAACGCTCCGTGTCGTGGCTGGCTGCTACTATTTCAACCACGCTTCTCGAAACACACTGCTCAAAGCAGGCATGTACGCCCAAACGCGACTGCTCAAGATTCATTTTTGAGTCTATGCCCTGATTCGAGGTGCTATTGACGAAAACCTCAGAGAGCAGGACTTGCCCCTCAGTATTTCCATGGAAAACACTCGTTCCACTGCTCTGCGGTGGAATGCCGCTTTTTCCGCTCCACGGATTCTTCCCTGTCAAGAACAATTCTCGCTATGCCAGCAGTAGCAAAAGCAAACGGTGAATAATTAACAGTGAACGGAGAATTAAGAATGGGTCATTGTTTGCTTGGCTCTTAGACGTTATTGTGCCGCATACCTCCAGCAACTCTCCAGAGGCCCTTCACATTTAGTTAACATTTGGTGGGTACAATTTTGCTGTCTTGCTGTGCAGCATCAAGCTGACAAATAAACGTATTTTGAAGAGAGAGGAGAAGTGATAAATGGCCGCAACAACAAACGCCCCGCCTAAAAAACGACGTGGCTGGAGCGAAACGCTTAAAAATTATTGGCTCGATGTCTTTCTATTTTTTGCCTTTGTCATCGACATGAATACCCACTTTACGGGTATTCCAATTCATGAGTGGCTTGGCGTCGCATTTGGTATCGCGCTTATTTACCATCTGATGCTGCACTGGAAATGGATTGTTTCGGTTACCCAGCGTTTGTTTAAGAAATTGCCCAACACGCAGCGTATTCGTTATCTTGTCGATCTCGCGCTGTTTGTGGATATGGTCATTATCGTGATCACTGGCTTTTGGATTTCCAGAGCCGTTATGCCGCAGGTCGGGCTTCCAACGTCCAGCAACCACTTTTTTGAAGAACTACATCACATCAGTGCAGAGTTAGCCCCGATCTTCGTGGGCCTCCATTTGGCGCTTGATTGGAAATGGATCGTCACGAACACGAAGAAATATTTGCTGAAGCCGTTTAGCAAACGCCAAAGGAGCGCATAATCATGACAAGTCACAAATTAAGAGGGTCGTTGAGTCAAATCGCATGGATATTGATTGCCGCGCTTATCGTTGTCGGCGCAACTTGGCAAATAGGCAATAGTGCCTCATCGCAACAGTCATTTGAACGTGGTGAGGGTCGTGGCGAATTTGAAGAACGTGGCGAGGGTCGTGGGGAAGGTCGCGGCCGAGGCCGTGGGGATGTGGCCGAGGGCTTTAGCCTGCGCGGAATCGCAGGCTTTGCTGAGTCATTAATTAAAATGTTCGTTGTGATTAGTGCGGTTTTACTCGGCCAACGCGGCTGGGGATGGTTGCAATCAAAGCGTGGGAACGTTAGCTAATTATTTTTATGAGTTTGCTGATGTCAAGATTGCCGCCTGAAACGACGCAAACTATTTTGCCACTGCCCGCTTTGCCAGCGAGTGCGGCGGCTGTGGCGGCTGCGCCAGCCCCTTCAGCCAGCACGCGATTACGCTCTAAGATTAGCTTAATTGCGTCTGCGATTTGCTGAACTGACACGACAAGTGACCCATCCAGTAAATGCTGCGCCATCGGCCACATCTCTGGCACAATCGATTTGCCGCCCATGCCGTCGATAAAGGTTGGTGTATAGTCAACCGTTTGCGGTTTGCCTGCTGCCAATGAGGGGGCGAGCGGGGCGGCTGTTTCAACCTCAACTGCGAACAGCTTGGTTGCTGGCTTGAGCGCACGAATCGCGGAAGCGATGCCGCAACTGAGGCCACCACCGCCGTAAGGAATGATCACCGCATCTACATCTGGCAAATCTTCGAGAATTTCTAGCCCGATTGTGCCGTTGCCTGCGATAACGGCAGGGTTGCTGACGGGGTGAATGAACAAACCGTCGACCCCTTTAAACTGGTGGGTTAGGATAATTTGCCACCAGTCGTCAAAGCTGACTTTGATGACGCGCCCGCCCAAACGGGCGATGGCGTCGAGTTTTGTTTGAGGGGCATGATCGGGCACGATGACGGTGCAAGGGATGCCGAGCCGTTTGGCGTGCCATGCGACCCCTTGCGCCATGTTGCCCGCGCTGGCGGTGTAGACGCCTTGGGCAAGTGTTTCGGCCGAAGCCAACCCGATCGCATTCCCCGCCCCACGCAGCTTGAACGACCCGATTGGCTGCAAATTTTCCAGCTTCAAATAGATCTCAGCAGACGCATGATCGACATTTAGCCGAATCAACGGTGTCCGCAGCACAGAATCAGCAATCCGCTTGCGAGCGGCGCGAATTTCCTCAATGGGGATCGATAGTTGGATACTCATGCTCAGATTATACGCGATGCAACCTTATGTTTGCGGGTGGCGAGACTTCTTGCTGCGGCTTGCCATGAAAACGTATGCTGACCCGCTGCTCAATAGAATAACGAGCAAGAGAATGCCCCAATTAAACGTCGCTTCGTTGGCGATGTGCGGGCTGGCCGATAGTTCAACCGCCGTAACAGAGGGGATTTCATCGTTGATGATAGTTGCGATGGCTGTGGGGTTGCTGAGCGTGATATTGCGATTTTCGGCCGAAATCCCCTCCAAGGTCACCGAAAACGTCTCATTCGGTTCAATGTCTGCATCACCCATAACCTCAATTTGAATTGTTCTAACCTCCCCCGCCGTGCCGCTAAACAACAGCGTTCCGTTGCCTGCCGTATAGTCGCTACCTGCCGTTGCCGTTCCGTCGGCCGTTGCAAAATTGACTGACAGGCCCATGTCAACCGCTGCGTTCAGTGTGGCGCTTAGTACAAATGTTGTTGTACCGCTGTTTGTTTCAGACTGGGCAACATCGGTGATTGAAAGCGTGGCAACATCCTCATTTGTTAGCGTGATGCGCCCTTGATCGTCCAGCAGAGTGACGTTGCGCCCGCTGGCTTCCAGTGTGGAAAGGGTGACGCTAAACGTTTCGTCTAGCTCGACAATCTCATCTCCAATGAACGCAAGCGTGATCGTTTGCTGTTCATTGGCGTTGCCTGCAAAGGTGAGCGTGCCGCTGCTGGCAAGGTAGTCGTTGTGGGCCGTTGTGGCGCTGTTATCGGCCGAAGCAAACGCAACGCTAAACGCCGTATCGACGGCAGCACTCAACGTGACGGTGAGGGTAGTGCTTGTTGTGCCACTGTTGCCTTCGGCAACGGTCACATCACTAATCGAAAGGGAGGCCGTGTCCTCATTTTGAATCGTTGCCGTTTGCGGCGAGTTGAGGGTTGAGATGCTGCTGTTCGATGGCACGCCAAGCGCGACGTTGAACTGTTCATTTAGCTCAACCTTAGTGTCGCCAGTCACAAGTATGGTAATCGTTTGGGTTTCGCCAGCGTTGCCAGAGAAGGAAAGGGTTCCATTGCTGTCGATGTAGTCGTTGTCGGCAACGGTTGCTGTGCCATCATCGGCCGAATAAACAACCGTAACACCACCATCAACCGCCGCACTTAATGTCGCAGTGAAAACATAGGCGGTTGTGCCGCTGTCGCCCTCATTTTGCGCGATGCCGGCCGAAAGCGTGATAGTTGCACCATCGTCGTTGGTGATGGTGGCGGTTTGCGGTGAGTTGGCAACTGATAAATTAGGTTTGGATGGTGTGCCAAGTGAAACAGTGAATGTTTCGCTGTTTTCAACCACCGTGTCGCCAGTCGCAAGAACGGT
>JBMZDF010000393.1:0-5963 GCA_049614105.1 Promineifilaceae bacterium (SeqCode) | reverse complement strand
ATTGCTATTATTGGGACAGAAAATTTGTTTGGAAACTTTTTGGCCCTGCGGCGGACGCAGGTTGAGGTGCGAATAGGCGACCCGTTTGCGCGACCACAGGTTGAAGGGCGCTTTCGCCAACGCCATTTGGAAGCGTTGACAGACTATATTATGTTGCGTGTTGCTGAGCTATTGCCCGAACGCTACTATGGTTATTATGAGTTGGTTCGCCACCCTGGACTTGTGGCGCTAAAAAATGGTGAGGATGTATGGGGCGCGTGTTTGGCGCATGCAAACGAGTAGCGATGGTCGGCCGAAAAACCAACACACCCATCGCTACTATCTGCAATATGATCTAGTTGTGACCACGGAACATGACGACAACGGCGATAAAGACAGCCAGCAACCCTGCAAGCATCATGGGGCTAACGCCGCCCGCTTCGGCCGAATTTCCACTAGCCCCTGACGTCGATCCTTCATCTGACCCTGACCCGCCGCTCTCTGCCGCAGGGGGTGGTACAGGCAAATCTTCGATCGCCGTATTTTTCCACTTTTGGCCCTCGTCAATCAGCATAATCGGAATGCCGTCGCGGATTGGGTATTTGAGGCCAGAATCGGCCGAAACCAACCACGTGTTGTGAACCAACTCTAAACGCCCAGGGTCAGCCCCATAAGACGTTTTGTTCTGCACTGCCAAGGGGCAACGCAAAATTTCTAATAACTCACTGCTAATCGGCAGGTCGGAAGCGCCGTTTGCACTCATGTTGCTCTCCAATATCTGATTGTGGCTGGCAAGCTGCCACCGCACATCAGTGATTTGGTTAATCGATGAATGGGCTGTACATTTTCAACAGTTTATTGAAAATGGTTGTCTCAATTAAAACGAAACACACCCTTTTTAATTTAATATGGATGGCCGAAGCCTGCCTGAATGGTACGCGCAATAGAAACGGAGTGCAAGCCACATCAAGCCAACTTCCTCAGCTACTAATTCACCAGCGTTTGCATCAGAATCGGTTCGACTTGTTCACGGGTAAAGACCCCAAACCATTGACGGACAACGTTGCCTTGTCCGTCAAATAACAGCAGGTGCGGGGTTGTGCCGCGATAGCCATAACGTGCCATTTCGGCCGAATTTTCACCCTCATCAATATTGATTTGCAAGACATCAAGCTGGTTCTCATAATCTGCTTCAAGCGCGTACACGACGGGCTTTGATTTGTTGCAGCTTATTCAGTAGGCAGACCAAAACATCACTAGCTGGGGCGGCTTGCTGATGACGGTCGGCGCGTCGGTTGGTGTCTGTGTTGGGGTGGCGGGTTTGACTGTTGCGGTTGACGGTGGGGTGGCGCTGATTTCGGCCGATGCACAGGCGGTCACCAGTCCAAGTAGCAAGATCAGCCCGAAAAATTGTTTGATCATCATCACATTTTAACCATATTGCGGATGCTTGTGTAATGCTAACTCGCAATTGTTGTCTGCTTACGGGACAATTGATCGGGACAGATGATATTCACATTCTGCCGATGAAGGTGGTCTGCCCCGCAAACCTGCCCTTTTTTCGCCAACAACAAAGTTTTTTCAAGGTCGATTTTCGGCCGAAATTCAGCATGTCTACCTCCCCCAAACCCACCCTCACTAGCCGCGCTATCAACCGCTCACCCGTTCATTACGGCTGGATCGCCTTGCTTGTCGGCACGCTCGGCGTCATCATGTCTAGTCCTGGGCAGACGTATTCATTTTCGATTTTTATCGAAGCGTTTATCCGCGACCTCTCAATAAGTCGCTCGCTAGTCAGCACGCTTTACGCCGTTGGCACGGTCACAGGCAGCCTTGCCCTGCCGTTCATCGGGCGTGAAATCGACAAGCGCGGTAATCGCACAATGGTTGTCGTCATTGCAGTTGCGTTTGGGATCGCTTGCTTCTACATGAGCACGGTCAACGGCGCGATTATGTTGTTGATTGGTATCGTTTTCATGCGGATGTTGGGACAAAGCAGTATTGTGATTGTCAGCCGCAACCTGATTAACCAGTGGTGGGTGCGACGACGGGGCTTTATTTCAGGTATTAGCACGCTGGCCGCAGCGATTTTGGGCACAGGCATGTTTCCAAACATTATTAGCTGGCTAATCCCGCGTTTTGGATGGCGTACCTCTTATTTGATTTTAGGCGCAGCGGTGATTGGGGTGATGGTGCCGATTGGGTATCTATTTTTTCGTGAGCGTCCCGAACTTTATGGGAAGTTACCCGATGGCGAGGTCAGCAAACCGATCGACAATGTGTTGCAGAAAGCGAGTTCGCCCACGTCGACAGAAGAAAACTGGACACGTGCCGAGGCGGTTCGCACACGCGCCTTTTGGCTCATTGCGATCAGCGTTGCCGCTTTTTCGATGCTTGGAACGGGGCTAACATTTCACATCGTGAGCATTTTTGCGGACAATGGCCTCAGTCCTGAACTTGCCGCAATTACCTTTATTCCGATGTCACTCACGACGGCGCTAATGGGGATTCCTGGCGGCTGGCTGATCGATCGGTTTGGAGCAAAGTATCTGTTGTTTGTGGGTCTTATTTTCCTGACGATGACAATTTTGTCCTCGACCAGCATCAGCAGCCAGGAAATTGCGTATGCGTATGGCATTTTGTTTGGGCTGACCAATGGATTTGCGCGGGTTGTCTCAAATGTGGTGTACGCCAACTATTTTGGGCGCGTGCATCTGGGCGCAATTACGGGCTTAACCTCAACAATTGGCTCGGCCGCTTCGGGGCTAGGGCCAATGGTTTATGGGATTGGGCGCGATCTTGCGGGTAGCTATTGGCCCTCTTTGCTCGTTTCAGCCCTTTTCCCTGCGATAATGGCCGTGTTGATTTTGTCTTTGAAGAGACCTACTCGTGCCGCTTGAGTAGGTCACAATGAGGGTTAGTTTGATGCAACCTGTTCTAACCTTGCTTTGTCTCGAACAGTGATCTGTTTTCGGCCGATTTCGATCAACCCATTCGCCTTAAACTCATTCAACGTCTGGGTCGTCGTCTCGCGATACGTCCCAAGCATCTCAGCCAAGTCCTGATGTGTAAACCCGCGTACCTTGTTTTCGCCCGCCTGATTAGACAACTGAATAAGTAACCCCGCGAGACGCGCCGGAATGCTTTTGAACGCAATATCCTCTAATCGTGACTCAAGCTGTGTGACACGCTGCCCCAGCGCCTCGACAAAACGAAACGCCACATTCGGCTTGTTGCGAATTAAGCGATCGACATCTGCGCGGCTCATCACGCAGATGGTGCATTCATCAAGCGCCTGTGCAAACGTGTTGTGCATGCCCTGTCCCACAATCGACATCTCACCAAAGACAGCGCCAGGCCCCAAAGTTGCGACCACAATTTTTTTGCCATTGGGCGACATCCGATAAAGCTGAACGCGCCCTTTTTTGAGCATAAAGAGTACCTCGCCGCTGTCCTCTGGCATATAAAATATTTTGCCAGATTTACAGCTTGCCATTGTGGTCTGACGATCCATTTCTGCCAGCTCGTTTTGGCTCAAATCTCGAAAAATCTGAATCATGGAAAGGTAATCAAGTTTGCCGCTTTTCGCTGCCGCTCTAGTTTTTATTGCCATTTGTTGTTCCGATAAGATTTGCCGTTAGCAAGGTGTTGTGAAGCATTTGACGTGTTGGATTCCCTAAAGAAATGACCCGCCCGTTGAGTAAGTAGGTCGGAACAGCAAAAACTGCCTCGGGCCACTCTTGCGGGCTGATGTCCAACAGAGAAATAGTCACGTTAGGGAATTGGACGCGCAAATCGGCAACAATCTTACGTGCTTCATCACAACTCCAACAATGTTTGGCAACATAGACATCCAATTTTGACATGAGGCATCCTTATTTGACTGTCATCCCATCGAAAAATCAATCGCAGATATACAGGCGGGGTTGCTGAGCTTCCAATTGGCGAAGCTGATGAGATGAGTGGGCATACATGCACTGTGTTTGAGAGCGTATACCCAAATGGTTTAAATGGCCTGTATCGAGATCATAACAGCTTGAAATTGTTGGAGACGTATGTTGTCTTACACAGTGATAGACGCTGTTGCTTTGTTTATCCAAGTGCGTTACACAACGCTAGCGGCCGTGACAAGTTTTAAGTCGGGCAGCGTTAACACAAAGTAGCAAGGCATACCAAGGTCTTGGATCTGGAGCCATGTGTCGAAGGGGGACTTTTCAAGGATGGGGGCTAGGAAGTGAGAGGGGGCGACGCCGTGGGTGACGATGGCGATTGTTTTTTCGGCCGAATTCCCCAAAACCGCCAAAACCCCCGCCGCAAACCGCTCTGCAACCGCTTGCGCCGATTCATTCCCAAACACAACATCGTCTGGTTGCTCAAAAAAAGATTGAATGGCCGCCAAAAACGCAGCGCGTGATTCATGGAAGGGAACCCCCTTGCGGTCGTTCTCATCAAATGCATGTCGCGCTCCCGCAACGTCAATCCCCAACGCATCGGCGAGAACCTGCCCCGTTAGCTTTGTTTTTGCAAAGGTGCTGGTGTAGAGCGTTTCGATTTGATAAGGAGCAAGTTGCTGCGCCAGCGTTACCGTTCGCGTGAGTCCCTCAGAGGTAATCGCCCAATCTTTGTTGGCGACCGAAGCAGATACACGTGTGTTTGAATGTCGGATAATGATTAAATGAGGCATGGTTAAGCAGGATAGAGGGCGCGTATCAGTGATGCGCCGCAAAAGGCGAACAGTAGCCCCAAGGTGATTGAGACAATGATATTGAGGAGGGCTAGGTGGGGTGTGCCGCCTTCGACTAGTTTGAGGTTGTCGAGGCTGTGAGAGGAGAAGGTGGTTAATGCGCCTAGGAGGCCTGTGATTAGGAGTGGTTTCAATTCGGCCGAAATCACGCTGCGCTCGGTTAACTCATACAAAATCCCGATCAACAACGAGCCAAGCAAATTGACAACTAATGTGCCATATGGAAACCCTTCACCCAGATAGCGAGCAGGTAAACTGCCAATCAAATCACGCAAGACAGCACCAATCGCCCCACCTGTTGCAATAAAAACAAGACGTAACATGCGACAATTGTAAGTTATACAGCTAAATCTTCAACTCAGGTTTTGTTTAAGTGCGCCACACACTAGTTAATTTTTAGTCAAAATAAGCCTATGGACCCTTTGAGCTATTGCACTGGGTTATAGTTATGCGTCACACTGTGAGGGTTCGTCCTGATAGGACTGCGTTTTGTGGTTGGCGTGTGACGCTTCTGTATTTTGATCCAGCATAAAAATACGACATTTCCTCAGATAGCAACGCGCAATATCGATTATTTACGCTTGCTGCTAGTAATTGAACAGTTAGTTAATGAGCATACAAAGATATACCCTTCATATACTTAATAGATTCCCTCATCCAAGCAAACTGGGAACTAGTATTATTCGTCTGTTGGTGATTGCCTGCATCATTATTGATCTTAGCGCCTTAATAGCACTATGGTTGGCAGATGTCTTAGATCCACTCATACTAACAAATTCAATCTACCTACTTAGTGCCATGTTTACGACCTTGGTGCTGTTGCATCTAAAATATCTACGTCTCGCAACGATGCTGATTCTGTTCGCCGCTTGGTGTTATGTCACGACCCTCATCATGTGGCAAGGCGGTTTGGAAGCACCTGCTTTTGGGGTTTTCGCGCTGATGATTTTGGCAACAGGGCTATTTTATGGCGGTTTGGGCATTGTTTTCGCCAGTAGTTTCACGATGTTAGTCACAACCGCATTGTTTTTTCGTGATCAAGCGGCCGCTGCGGATATTGGCATGTTTATGGTGCGCTGGTTTTCTGAGTTGTCGGTTCAAGTGTTGGCTGGCGGGTTAGGGTATATGATTTTGCGTGGCCAACGTTTGGCTGTTGCAAAATCATCAGAGGCAGAAAACTTTGCCGAGGCAATTATTTCGGGCCTTCCAGGTATCTTCTTTTTATTAGATCGTCAAACTA
>JBMZDF010000392.1:0-5969 GCA_049614105.1 Promineifilaceae bacterium (SeqCode) | reverse complement strand
TCACTGTGTCAGACAAGGTGAAGGTTTTCCAAAAGGTACTTAGAAACGGCGTCAATTGGGGCAAGCGGGACAGCTATAAAATGGGTCAAAAATCCCGTTGATAATGCTGCCGCGTAAGGTTTCTTTCGTCTCAGGGTTGTAGCCAAAATAAATAGTTTCGGGCGACGAGTTAAAATAGGTGTAGATTTGAGAGGCGTCTATTTGCTCATTAAAGCTATTGTTGACCTCGAAGGAGAAACGATCTGCGTCTTGTGCAATCGTCAGATAGAAATTTGTTTCTACAAGATAGCGCGGTATAGAAGCCTGCATCTTGTCCTGATTAATGTCAAATGTCACGGCGTATTCATCCTGTCTATTTATTCCTGCGCCGCCGACAACAACTTCTTCATAAACAAATAGCGGGCCATCCAAGAATGGATTTTCAGGAGAAGGTGGATAAATATTAACCTCATTTAGAACATCGTTAATCGCTAGCTCGCAACTGGCTTGCCCGTTGCAAATGTCGAACTGTTGATCAGATATCATCAGTGCTTCCTCTCGTAGATCGATTGTTTTACACTTAATGAACCCATTGTTGTTAAAAACAATTGTCGTGTCATGTTCCCAGCGCACCTGTCCAATTCGTGAACAGTTTAGATTTGTGATGTGCTCAATTTCCAATACCCACTCGTGTGTGGCGTCATCTTTGGCCCAGAGTTGAACATGCTCATCCACCACAACCGTCCCGTGACCTTGATGTGTATCAGGTGCTGCCGAAAATGTGAAATACCAGCGTAGTGACCATTCGGCCGAATTGGCTGGCGCTGTGATAGGACGAGATGCGTTGACGAGTAATGGTTTTTTTGCAAATAGAATCGCGCACATGCATAGCATGCAGCACAAAATAAGATGTTTTATTGTCATGGAACTAACCCCTAGAATAAATTTAATTTGGACTCATATAACTGCTTTGAGACGAACGAGGTCAAGTCTAACCTAAATTTGGCCTCTAAACTCTTGTTTTTTGCGGGATCTCTCTTGTTTTAGGGATTTATTTGCTGATACTTTGTCAAATCAGGGGGAATGTGTGTGGAGAGACGCGAGGTTTCGGCCGAAAAACAATACCTCACAACCCTTGCCTATCACATTTAAACTTCATTTAAGGTAAGACCTCAGTTTATTTAATCAGATGAGCCGCCAGTTAAGCCTAATTTCAAGCGGAATACGCCAAATTTGTTTATCCTAGTGTCAGTTGACAGAAACAGTTTTTCGCGGGATAGATAACATGAATCGAAGAAGCTTTCTAACCTTTGGTGGCGCTAATTCACGCAAGCCGCCGACTCGTAAAAGTCGCACGCAACGTCAAGCACAGCGCGTTGTGACCCTAAATGCACAGCAACAAGCCTCGCGCTTTCTAGCACAAGCGACGCTGGGCGGCACGCGCACACAAATTGACGAGGTTGCATCCATCGGATTTGGCGCGTGGATTGACCAACAGTTTGCCACGCCGCAAAGTCAAATTTTGCAGTACATGCGGGACGCCATTGAACCCGTTTACCAGCTTGAAGATCAGCCCTTGCTGGGACCTCCGCCGTTTCGTTGGGCGTGGTGGCAGGCGGTCATGATGGGACAGGACCAACTGCGGCAGCGTGTGGCGATGGCGCTTAGCGAGATTATGGTCATTTCAACCAAAACAGACTTTTTGGAAGATTTGAGCATCGGCGTTGCTCATTATTATGACATGCTGCTTAAACATGCGTTCGGCAATTTCCGAGACCTGCTGTTTGATGTCACAATGCACCCTACGATGGGCCACTACCTAAGCCACGCCGGCAACCGTAAATCAGACCCTGCAACCAATCGTTTTCCAGACGAAAATTATGCGCGGGAAGTGATGCAACTGTTCACCATCGGGCTATTTGAACTCAACCTAGATGGCTCACGCAAGCTCGACAGCAATGGCGACCCCATCCCAACCTATACAAACCGTGATATTACCGAGTTTGCCAAGATTTTTACGGGGATGACCTATGGTGTGATTCCCGCATGGCTGGTAGAGGAGGGGATCGACCCAACCAGCGAAGAAGCGTTCATTTATGCGGAGCCGACTTGGGAAAACGTCATGGTTCCGCTGAAAATGTGGGAAGTATTTCATGAGCCAGGCCAAAAGCGATTGCTCAATGGCTACGTGGTTCCGAGTGGCCAAACGGGGATGCAGGATGTCAATGCTGCGGTCGATCACCTGTTTAATCATGCGAATGTGGGCCCTTTTATCGGCCGACTCCTCATCCAGCGGCTCGTCAAATCGCACCCATCCTCACAATATATCGCCCGCGTTGCCAGCGCATTTAATGACAACGGCAGCGGTGTGCGTGGTGATATGCAGGCGGTCATTAAGACGATTTTGCTCGATGATGAAGCGCGTAATCTAGCCTTTTTGAATGACCCAACGCACGGGATGCTGCGCGAACCTTTTGTTCGCTACACACATCTTTGCCGTGCCTTTGGCGCACACAACGAGAATGGCGAGAACCTATTCTATAATTATGGGGAGTATGCCGAGGGTGAGCTAGGACAATATCCGTTTGCCTCGCCCAGCGTGTTCAATTTCTTCTCGCCTGATTTTCGGCCGATTGGCGCACTTGAGGATAACGGCATCGTTGCCCCTGAGTTCCAAATCATGACCAGCGTTTCCACTATCAAGTGGATCAACTTTTTCAATGAAATCATCTTTGAGAACGTGGCGATGGAAGTTCCCAAGGGCAGCGAGGAGCCAGAAGTTGAACGCCTCCCCGTTGTCTCAGATGTGCGGCTGGACTTTGCGCCCTATGCGGCGTTTGAAGGTGACATTGGCCGCCTGCTTGATGAACTTGATTTGTTGTTGACGTATGGCTCACTTTCGGCCGAAACGCGCAACATTCTCACCACCACGCTCAACACCCTCTGGTCAAATGACGACGACTGGACCGAAGTTGTTAAGCTTGCCACTGTACTCATGCTTGTCTCGCCAGATTATGGCGTCTTTAGATAGCAGATTGGTTAGTCAGTCACTTGGTAGATTTGCCGCGAAAATGCGCTTTGACGACGCTACCGAAACACTGCGATACCGACGCACAGATACCCATGTCTCACAAAATTTCTCGACGACAATTTCTTGGTGAAGCCTCTTGCGCTTCCGTTGGCTCAGCTTCACTTTTTTCGACCCTGTTGAATATGCGGATGGCGAATGCCGCCGCCTCGTTTGAACCGCAGGATGATTATAAGGCGCTCGTCTGTATCTTTTTGGCAGGCGGCAACGACTCCTTCAATATGTTAGTGCCCACAAGCAGCGGTGAGTATGCAACTTATCAGACAACCCGCGCCGATCTCGCCTTGGCGCAAGGGTCTATTTTGCCGCTCAACGGCACAACAAACGACGGACGCACGTTCGGTGTGCATCCATCGATGCCAGAGGTGCAAAAACTGTACAACGATGGCGATTTAGCCTTTGTTGCCAATGTCGGCACGCTGGTGGAGCCAACGACAAAGGACAGTTATGAATCAGGGATTGCCAAGTTGCCAGTCGGTTTGTTCTCGCACATCGATCAGATTGCCCATTGGCAGACATCTGTGCCTGACAAACGCATCGGGTTTGGCTGGGGCGGACGCACCGCCGACTTGCTCAAAAGTTTGAACAGCAATCAGAATATCTCGATGAATATCTCGTTGTCGGGAACGAATACATTTCAGGCGGGGCGCTCTGTCGTCGAATATGCGATTGAGTCACAGGGCAACGGCAGCATCGGGATTAAGGGCTTTGATCGGCCGATAGAGACCACCGAAGTGCTCAAAAAAGCGGCTATTGAGAGCATGCTCGATATTGAATATCAAAATCTGTTTGAACAGACATTTAGCAACACGACCCGCTCGGCAATTAACAACCATTCCCAATTTTCCACAGCGATTGCAGGCGTTGCCCCATTTGCAACCCAATTTTCAGCCAATCAAGTGTCCCAATCGCTCCAGATGGTCGCCAAGACAATTGCGGCACGGCAGGCGCTGGGGTTTAAGCGGCAAACGTTTTTTGTCATGTTTGGCGGTTGGGATCATCATGATGAGGTGTTGAACAATCAATTGGCTATGCTGTCTGTGTTGAGCAAGGGGCTGAGCGAGTTTAACGCCTCTTTGAAGGAACTGGGCGTGAGTGACAAGGTGACAACGTTTACGGCAAGCGATTTCGGCCGAACGCTCACCTCTAACGGACAAGGTTCCGATCACGCTTGGGGTGGGAATCACATGGTGATGGGCGGCGCAGTGCAGGGGCGTAAAATCTATGGCAACTACCCAGACCTGTTTATCGACAATCCGCTCGATGTGGGGCGCGGCTCATTGATTCCAACTGTGTCCTGTGACGAATATTTTGCGGAGCTGGCGCTGTGGTTTGGGGTGAATTCGGCCGATTTGGACACCGTTTTCCCAAATATCAATCGTTTTTACAACTATCAGCCTAACGTTGCCCCCGTCGGGTTCCTCAGCCCGGGCGACGCGCCACCCACCAACGAGGTGACGCTGTCTGATCTAGAAACCGAATCCCGCTCGGAGTCTGACCCCGCCGTCACTCTATCGCTGGGCGTTGCGGGCTTGTCCGCCCTCACGGCGGGCGCAATCGCTATTCGCCGCCGACTCGAAAACGCATAAAATGTGATGCGTGTTGGGTACTGACTCACACATCCTCTGGAGAACGATGATGAAAATGATTAAACGCTATTGGATACTCGAAAGTTTGTTGATCACAATTGCGGTGGCGTCCTTGGCCTTTGCTGGGTATCGGCTTGCGGGGATAGGTGGGCGTGCGAGAGCCGTGCCAGACACCGCTGTGCTTGTTGAACGGCCCGCGCTGACGGCTGATGAATCTGAATTGATTCCTGAAATAGTGATTGAATCGGCCGAAAACGAAAGTATGTATGATGAGGATGTTAATAACGGCAGCGAATATGAAGGTGAATTTTATTTGACTGACGCGGCGGCTCAGTTTATGCAGGTAGAGGTTGAACGCGTTGATAGCGCGATGCAAAACGGTATGTCGCTGGCTGAGATTGCGACACAATTGGATGTCGATGTGGCTGAAATGACCGAGGCGCTGGTTGCACAAGAGGTGGCGATGATTGCTCAACTTGAGCAGCGTGGCGAGATCGGGGCTGAGGAATCGGCCGAATGGCGTGAAGAGGTGCAGGTAATGACCCCGTTTTTTATCAAAACGGTTTACCTAGACCCTGAAGTTGTGGCAGCAAACACAATGGGAATGAATCTTGAGACGCTTTGGGAGCAGATGGACAGCGGCCAGTCAATTGCCGCAATTGCAGAGGCGCGGGGTGTTGCTGTACAGCAGGTAATTGATGCGGTTGTCGCGTCAGAGTATCAGTTCGTCGATGCGATGGTTGCGGAAGGGATTATTGACCCAGAAGGAGCGACTGAGTGGAAGAGCGAGATCGAAGCAGAGGTAATTGAGCTGGCTAACCAGACATTTGAGATAGAGGAAGAATAGGCTGATTGGGGATTTTTAATTTTTTGGAGAGCGCAATCGGCCGATTGCGCTCTCTTTATAATTAGAAGGTTAGCAGGGGGTTTCAAGGAAAAGGTTTGAGATTCTGTGGCTTCGGCCGAGAGCTTCAAACACATCTAAATGCCCAGTAAACGGCGCTCCGCATCGGTAGCTTCCTTCAAATTGATAGTGTCCAGTTTGTCCTGTTTCCCCAATTAGGCGGTCATTGAGAACAACTTGGTATGGCCCTTGTCCGCCGTCAAAGGAAACATCAACCATAAAGCGCCACGTTTGCGAGCCATCATTTTTGGCCTGAGCCATGTGTAGCGTCACATTGTGAATGAAAACCTGTTTTACAGAGAATGAAGTTAAAACTGCTTCATGGTGGATATACGATAATGAGCAATTTGTATTACAATCTGAAGTAGCAGATATACAAACTTCAAAAGTAGAGGATTTACCTTATCCA
>JBMZDF010000391.1:0-5977 GCA_049614105.1 Promineifilaceae bacterium (SeqCode) | reverse complement strand
ATCGGCTGCTGCCTGCAATGAGCGGGGCCTGGTGTTGCTCGCGGTCGACATACCCTACGAACTCGTCAGCGTCGATGCGCCCAAAGCGCGGTTGCTCTTTCGGTGCGTTCCGGTTCGTGCAGCCTTGCAGCCAAATGTGCCTCGGCCGTAAGACGAAATGATTCCTGACCAATTTTAGAAGTCTTGGTAAGGGCTTGCGCCGCTTCGGTTTCATTTAGGTAGGGGGCAATATTGACGAATGCTGCGCTTTTGAAGGAATCGGCCGAATGGCTATTCGCCGATTGAATAGCCCTCTCGGTCGAAATAAATCCATATTCTAGCAAGACACCAACGAGCGCGTG
This sequence comes from Promineifilaceae bacterium (SeqCode), assembly GCA_049614105.1. Taxonomy (GTDB): domain Bacteria; phylum Chloroflexota; class Anaerolineae; order Promineifilales; family Promineifilaceae; genus CALECP01. The sequence continues at coordinate 5,636 of JBMZDF010000391.1, read as the reverse complement.
CGACATCTTGTTGTTACGGGAGCGCAACGTTGTCAGCATCAACGCAAGACGCAGCGTTGCCGCCATATCAGCGGTTGTGGCAAGGGACTGTTCAATAGCCACGGATAATGACTGCATCGTCCGCACCGCATCGGGGTCAGACAGGCCCAAATAAGTCTGTGCAAACGTATCTGCTTGGGCAGGTTGTGAGAGGATATGTTGAAGACAATTCTTAGCGTTCATATGATAATAAGCTCTGGCATTGATCGACTGGCATGATAACTATTTAAGTGCGACACATCTTCCTGTGCGATAAAAGTATCGCACAAAGGCTGAGGAACGAGCGTCTTGAAGCATGATAGTAATCAAAGTCCTATTTTCCAGATGGGCGGGCCAGTTGTTGACGTTCAATGAGTAGATTACACGGTAGAACGCAAAAAGGCGCGATCAATGATCGCGCCTTTTTGAAAGAATTGAAGATTCGTAGGTGACTAGTTGCTACGTCGACGTACGATAAAGGCGGTGGCGGCTAGCATGAGGATGCTGAGCAAGCCTGCGAGAATTGGGGTGGCATTTTCGGCCGAAATGCCACGCAACGCAACCGATGTTGGATCAAGTGCCTTGAACCCAAAATCAACTGTATCGTTGTACGTGCCGTTTTCTGCTGGCTCGTTGCCGCCCAAGTCAACTGGGCCACTTGTAACACCTAGCAGTGGATTAGACGCTGGCGCACCGTTGTTGTCGTTTGCCGTGTCGCCCGTGCCAACTTGGTCAGCTGGCCCCGCACGCAACTCTGGAATAGAGTTCGGGCCAAACAACGCTTCTAGCGGGATGTTCACAAAGTAAATGTCCGCGCCGAGGTTGTCGAAACGATAGAACCCATCATCGTCTGTCGTCGTGTTGGCGACAACTTCGTCATTGTCATCCAAAACGCCGTTGCCGTTGCTGTCGCGATACAAGCGAACAGGAACATTTGGTACTGCAAACGAAGCCGCTTCATCTTGAATACCGTTGTTGTTGTCATCTGACCAAACGTAGTTACCGATGCTCAACGAGGCAGAGGTGTAACCAAAGTCGGCCGTTGTGTTGATGCCCGCTTGCGGCAGAACAATCGTGTAAGCTTGCGCTTGATTATTGTTGTCTGCACCTGGCGTTGCACCCAACTCGGTCAGGATAAAGTTGTTAAGGATGCCAAACTCGTCGGTGACAACCACTTGATATGTGCCAGCCATCAAACCTGGGAATGCATACTTACCAGAGCCAGCCGTGGTCGTTTTGGCAATAAAGCCGCCGCTGCCGTCGCGCAGCTCAACCGTTACGCCTGCCAAACCCAGCTCGCCCAACTCGTACAACCCATCTTTGTCTGTTTCAAACCAAACTTGGTTGCCGATAACGCCGATGTTTAGATTGCCATTTGAGACATAGCCAAAGTCAGCAGTTGTGTTGGTTTCACCTGAGGTCAACGTCACTGCGTAGCTGCCGCCCTGTGAATTATTGTCATCGCCAATGTTTGGCCCAACAACTGATTCATAGTCACGCAGCACGTTGCTCGTGTCGCTGACACAGACAACATAGTCGCCAGCAGGCAGGCTGTTAAACAGATACTCACCGTTTTCGTCAGTGTAGGTGGTTGCAACAACTGGTTCGCCGTCGTCAGCAACACCGTTGCCGTTTACATCGCGAATCAGCTTAACGCTAACACCTGGGATGCCGTTTTCTGTGCCTGTCTCAAATGTGCCGTCGCCATCATCGCTCCAGATTTGGTTGCCGATGCTGCCAAACGTGTTGCCCGTTTCACCATAGCCGAAGTCGGCCGTCAGATCCGTTTCGCCTGGACCAACTGTGATAACTGTACTGTTGTCCAACGTGCCGTCTGGGTCGCCGCTCTGCGTCAAACCTGCTGGCAAAGTAGAGACTACAACGCTTACGGTGTACGTTCCTGCTGGAACTTCAACAAGGTAGTTACCTGTTTCATCAGTAATAACCGTTGTGATCAAGTTGCCATCTTCGTCGCGAATTTCAACCGAGACGCCTGGGATACCCATTTCGTTTGGCTCTTGTACACCGTCGCCATCGTCAAACCAAATTGTGTCGCCGATAAGCGCGTTATTTGGGTTGCTGACTGGCTTGTAGTAGCCAAAATCTTGGTCAAGGTTAGAACCACCCGCTGGCAACGTCACAACAGGGGATGGGTCGGTAACGCTTTGGCTGCCCGTTGTGTGGGTCAACCCGTCTAGCTCGTCATTGGTATCTGTCACATCCACACAGTAGCTGCCTGGGGCAACAGTGAACAAGTAGCTGCCGTCCGCATTGGTTACGGTTGTGTCAACCAATTCATCATCGCCACCTGGCTCACAAATGCCGTCACCGTCGCTATCTTTGTAGAGATTGAGGGTAACATTGCCAATACCTGGCTCGCCAGCATCTTGGATACCGTCTGCATCACCATCATACCAAACATAGTCGCCAATTACAGCTTTTGGTGTATCCGTGTAACCAAAATCGGCCGTCATGTTGATGCCACCTTGTGGCAGCGTGATGGCGTAAGCTTGCGCCTGATTATTGTTGTCTGCACCTTGAGTCGCACCCAATGTCGTCACTTCAAAAGCGTCTAGGATGCCATACTCATCTGTCACAACCACTTGGTAATTACCTGCTGGCAACCCTGTGAATGCATATTTTCCAGAGCCAGCAGTTGTCGTTTTCGCAATAAAGCCGCCGCTGCCGTCACGCAACTCAATCGTTACGCCTGCAATGCCTAGCTCGCCTGCTTCATATAAACCGTCTTTGTCTGTTTCAAACCAAACTTGGTTGCCAATGACGCCAACGTTGGTGTCACCATTTGGCATGTAGCCAAAATCGGCCGTTGTGTTGTTTTCACCAACACCAAGGTCAATCGGATAGCTGCCGCCCTGTGCATTGTTGTCTGCACCGGGGTTTGGACCCACAACCGCGTTCAGGTCACGCAAAACGTTGCTTGTGTCGCTGACACAAACGATGTAATCACCTGCTGGCACGCTGTCAAACAAATATTCGCCATTTTCGTCAGTATAAACTGTTGCAACAACCGCTTCCCCAAGGTCAGCGACACCGTTGCCGTTTGTATCACGAATCAGCTTAACGCTAACACCTGCAATACCGTCTTCTGATCCCGGCTCGAATGTGCCGTCGCCATCGTCAATCCAGATTTGATTACCGATGCTGCCGAAGGTGTTGCCCGTGTCGGTGTAGCCAAAGTCAGCAGTCAAGTTTGTTTCGCCCGGGCCAACATAGATAGGTGTTTGACCGTCAAGCGTTCCATCTGGGTCGCCAGATTGCGTCAGACCTGCTGGCAAAGTTGAGGCATCAACCGTCACGATGTAAGCGCCCGCTGGAACCTGAACAAGATAGTTGCCGTTTTCATCTGTAATCGCAACTGCAATCACAACGCCGTTTTCATCTTTGATGCTAACCGTAACACCTGGGATGCCCAATTCACTCGGCTCTTGGATGCCGTCGCCGTCATCGTACCAAATGGTGTCGCCGATAAAAGCGTTGCTTGGGTTACTAACTGGCTGATAGTAGCCAAAATCTTGATAGAGATTTGAGTCGCCAGCGTTGAGTGTGACAACAGGTGAGGGGTTTGTCACACTTTGGTCGCCCAATGAGTGCGTCAAACCGATGAGTTCGCCATTGTCGTCAGTGACTTCAACACAGTAGTTGCCAGGTGCAACAGTAAACAGGTAGCTACCGTCCGCATTGGTTACCGTTGTGTCAACCCGTGTGTCATCGCCATTTGGCTCACAAGTGCCGTCGCCGTCATCAAGATAGAGAGCTAATGTCACGTTGCCGAGGCCAGGCTCACCAGCATCTTGAATTCCGTCTTGGTCGCTGTCATACCAAACGTAGTCGCCAATCGCAGCGTAAGGGCCTTCTTCATAGATGCCCAAGTCGTTGGTCAAATCATCGCCGTTGAGGGTGATGTTTGGAATCGTTGCCGTGCCTGCGCCTGTGTCGATACCGTCAGAATCAATCGTGTCGTTTGTACCTTGGTTGGCGCTCGTAACGACATAATCTGCGGGGAGGTTGCTAAAACGAACGCAATAGTCGCCTGCACCAAGACCGCCAAAGTTATAAATGCCGCCGTTTGCGGTCGTATCTGTACGGAATGCGCTACCTGAGCAGGTTGCATTATCAAACAATTCAACCGTCACGCCATTAACGCCTGTTTCGTTGGCGTCTTTGATTCCGTCACGATTTATATCGTTGAATACGAGATCTCCAAGCGTGTAGCTTTGTGGCGTTGAGAGTTCGATACAAACGCTGGTCGGAACCACAGAGTTCGAGCTGCTGCCGCTGCCGTCGCCGTAGGTTGGATCGTTCCAGTGAACCAGACGAATTTCATCTGCGCCGTCTGCTAATGTCGTTGACCCAAGTGAGCCAATCCATTCATCAGCGTAAACACCTGTATCGATACCATCGGCCGCACCGCCAGTCCATGCTGATTGATAAACAACACTGCCATTTTTGAGTGCAACAACCTTGAAGCGCTCATTTGGCTGGTCGCCCGTATTCGGCCGAGCCGTATATCCATCCCATGCAATTGCCTCAGAGATGTTAAATTGAACAGAACCGCCAGACAATGCTGATGGATACGGTCCTGGAATAGTTAGCGAAGTGGTCTGATTGCGAATAAAACGCACGTCAGCTTGTGGAACACCAGATGACCCGACGAGATTGGCCACATCAACGTTGTTTTCCCACAGGAGCGCCCCGCTAGGGCAACTTGGTGCGGTTGGAGCCGTTACCAGTGAACTAATCGTCACGCGATAATCTTCAACTTCACCCAAATTACCCGCCGCAAGCCCTGTTGGACTCATGCCGCTGTCTGCATCAAGACGCACACGCACATAGGTTGTGCCGACCGTTGCATTTGCAGGAACATCATAAGTGAGGTTAAGCGTCTGTGAAGAAGCGTTTTCTGTTACTTGAACATCGCTGATGATTTGCTCACCGTTGTCATCAAAGTCGCCGTCGCCATTGAAATCGACCCAAACAGAAATCGCGCTGTAATTCTGGTTTGGAACATCAAGGCCATGGAAAACAGTAATGTTTAGCTGATTGCCCGTGCTGCCAACTGTACCGAAGCCGCCTACAAAACTTACACCGTCTTCATCATCGCTGTCTGCATTGTCATCGCCTCTCGCATTGTTTGAGTAAGCGGAACCCGTTTCGCCGTCGATGAGTGAACCGAGATACAGGCCATCATCAATCGTTGCCCAGGCATCACCATAGCTGGCTGGTGCATCACCAAAATCAGACAGGCTTGGCATAATAACAAGCGGTTGATCTTGCCCGCCATTTTCTAGCCATTTGACCGTTTGTGGTTGATACGTGCCGTCGATGACACGGTTGTAAACGGTAGAGCTTAAGCCTGAAACGCTACGATTGTTCGTGAATTTCCAAATGGCCCCTTGAACTCCGATTTGCCGATCATACAGACTGTAGCTGCTTAGGTTAGGGTCTGATAATGCTCGTAATGCGGCCGAAATATTGTTTGCCGTTGTCGTGTTGAACCCTAGCGCAGAGGCGGTCGTCTCTTCATAGACATCCGCTACATCTGGAGCTGAAGCGTTGTAATCTGCACAGAAACCGATAGAGGCAAAGTCAGCATGCTG
>JBMZDF010000390.1:0-6003 GCA_049614105.1 Promineifilaceae bacterium (SeqCode) | reverse complement strand
GTTGTTGAATAGGTAAGTGAGTTGGGAGTGAATCGGCCGAAAATTCGGCCGATTCAACCACTAGCCCACATTTTGTGAAAGATACGCTTCTACTAACTTTATCAACTTCTGATTTTTAGTAGATTTTGCCATTGATAAAGGTGTATGAGTTCCCCAATCTTCTTTTTGTGCGGGATCTGCCCCATTTTGTAATAGGAACTCAGCTATTTCATAATGTTGGTGCTCGATGCACGCAATCAGTGCGGTCGTCATAAATTCAGGATGCTGGTAATTTATGTTGACGCCCGTCACCACATGGTATCTAACCAATTCAAAATTGCCTCTTTGGGCTGAGATGTAAAGTTCTTTCCAATCACCTGCCATAGCAAATATTATAGCTCTTCTTCAGGCTCACGCTGTAAGTTTGCCAGCAAATCTGACAATCGACACCACGATGGTTTTTCGGGTTTGCCCAATTCGGTCAGCTCTTGCTCCCAATCGCTCCCGTCATGATCCAGGTTGTAAACCCAAGGGTTGCTGGGATTCTCCGCATCTAACCGACACATCCAATAATATTGGACATCATGTGAATAGAATAGTTCATACAAAGCATATGGAGGATTGTCGGCCTGATTGTTGTCATAGGCATCATGCATTGAGGGGTCTTGTGAATAGTTGTCGCAACTTGTATCGTATAGTTGTTTTACTGCTCGCCAGTGAACATCCTTTGACAATTGCTGAAGTGCTAAGGGTATTTCATAAAAACCGTATGCTACCTTGGCTTGTTTAGGTAGATGCATTTTTAATTGGTAGGGTATTTCCAACCGATCTAACTGTCTTAGGACTTCGGCCGCTAAGGGCTGATCACCATCGGGGTTTTTGTAGTATTTTGGCTTGGCGGCCGAACGTTGCAACGTTTCAATAATGGCTGTTCCAAGTACCTCATCCTCAGCATCATTGTCAACTTGCCTATGATATTCAAAGCGAGTGCCAGCCCACTTGGCAATGCGAATGAGCCATTCCCTCCTACCTCTACTCAAACTACAACGGCCTATGGCAACAGGTGTATCCGCTGACTTGTCTTGTTCAGGTAAGGTAGAATAAGGATAAGGTATCTGATATAAAGACCTTACCTGCTTTCCAACCTCCTGTGGCAGATCTGGCATCTTTCCACAAAAAATCTCTAGACTATGGCCTTGTTCGTCTAGGCGCACATTGAGAGATTTTGTAATTCGCCAACCATCTTCTAGTTGATTGATAACCATATTTGTACTCCATGAATTAGATCGCAAAATTTTGTGTTGTTGAGTCAAGCAATAGGGAAAGGTGTCCGAGAAGTCGGAATTTGGAACCCTCTAAACTTACTAGCATGTCAATTATAGTGGGGCAAGGTGCAAAATCAAGCTCAGTAGAAAGCAACGAGAGCGCGAGGTTGTTCTCGTGCTGTCTCTACAAACGTAAAGAGCAGACCAATTTGGTCTGCTCTTTATAATCTTTTCTATCCTTTGAGTCTCAGAGTGCGTAACCTGTTTGATGCTACTCGACTGGAATCAAAACGCTGTCGATGACGTGAATGACGCCGTTGCTGGCTTCTAGGTCAGTAATGATGACGTTAACTGTGTCGTTTAGGACGACGCCGCCGTCAACAACTGCAATCTGAATGTCGCTGCCGTTGAGCGTTGTCGCCATTTCTAGCGTGACAACTGTCTCCGACATCACGGCTCCTTCAATGACATGATAGGTCAGGATGTTAGTGAGTGCGCCTTCTGGGTCGGCTAAAAGCGTTTCGAGCGTGCCTTCTGGCAGGGCTGCAAAGGCGTCGTCGGTTGGGGCGAGAACGGTGAAGGGGCCTGCTTCGGCATCCGTGAAGGTGTCAGCCAAGCCTGCTTCTGTGAGCGCCGTAAGCAGGATGGTGAAACGACCGTCGGCTGCGGCAAGTTCCGCAATCGACAGCGCCTCTTCCATCATTGACTCATCTCCGTCCATTGATTCTTCCATCATTGCGGCATCATCTTCGGCCGGAACCAAAACCGCATCAATCACATGAATCACGCCGTTGCTAGCCATAATGTCGGTGGTGACAACGTTGACGCTGCCGTTGAGAACGACGCCGTCGTCAACGATTTCGATGGTGACAGATTGGCCGTTGAGGGTTTCGGCCGAATCCAGCATCATAACCGCTTCTGCCAACACCTCACCCTCAACCACGTGATAGGTCAGAATGCTGCTGAGCGCCCCTTCTGGGTCAGCCAAAAGCGTGTCAAGTAAGCCCTCTGGCAAGGCGGCAAAAGCTTCGTCCGTTGGCGCAAAGACAGTGAATGGGCCAGCTTCCGCATCTGCAAACGTTTCCGCGAGTCCTGCTTCTGTCAAAGCGGTCAACAATGTTCCAAAACTACCTGCCTCTGTGGCAACTTCTGCAATTGATGGAAGCATCATCGCTTCATCCATCATTGCGTCGTCTTCGTCCATCATCGTCTCATCTTCGTCCATCATCGCGTCATCGCTGTGTGGCAATAAGACGGCATCGATGACGTGGATAACACCGTTGCTGGTTTCGATGTCGGTTGCAATCACGTTAACTGTTTCGTTCAAAACAACGCCATCATCAACGATTGCGATGCTTATGTCAGTTCCGTTGAGGGTTGTTGCTGCGTCAAGCATGACAACATCCTCGGCCATGACGGCTCCCTCGACAACGTGGTAGGTCAAAATATTGGTCAATGCACCTGATGGGTCTTCCAGTAGCGTATCAAGCGTGCCTTCTGGCAGGGCAGCGAATGCCTCGTCTGTTGGCGCAAAGACAGTGAAGGGGCCTGCTTCGGCATCGGCGAACGTTTCCGCCAAGCCAGCTTCTGTTAAAGCTGTCAGCAATGTCTCAAAGCCACCTGCTTCTGTTGCAACTTCTGCGATTGTGCCGAGCATAGCACTCTCGTCTTCCATCATTTCCTCGTCCATCATCGCATCTTCTTCCATTGCGTCGTCCGATGGTGGGAGGAGAACCGCGTCAATGACGTGAATGACGCCGTTGCTTGCGGCAAGGTCGGTTGTGACCACGTTGATTGCGCCATTAAGCACAACGCCGCCGTCGACGACCTCAATTGTGATGTCCCCGCCGTTGAGCATGGTAGCCGCGTCAAGCGTGACAACATCCTCAGCCATGACGGCTCCCTCGACAACGTGATAAGTCAGAATGTCGGTGAGTGCGCCCGTTGGGTCTTCGAGCAATGTGTCAAGTGTGCCTTCTGGCAGGGCGGCAAAGGCGTCGTCTGTTGGGGCGAAAACGGTGAAGGGGCCTGCCTCTGCATCTGCAAAGGTTCCGGCTAGGTCTGCGGCGGTGAGTGCGGCTAACAATGTCTCAAAGCCACCTGCATCTGTCGCAATCTCTGCAATTGTGGGGGCCATTTCTTCCATAGCCTCCTCTTGCATAACATCTTCTTCCATTACTTCGGCATCTTCTTCGACTGCTTCAACTTCAGGTTCAGCCGTTGGTTCTTCAACGGGCGCGTCCGTAGGGGAAGGGTCTGAAGTAGGTTCGGGTGTGGTGCAGGCTGCGACGGCAAACACCAAGGCAAGGATCAAGGACAACAGTTTTATCATCTGTTTCGACATTTCAATTCTCCGACTGTGGTTTGTTGGGCCAATTCACAAGGTGTAATTGGCGTTGGTTGCGATGGATTCGGCTCCTGCGTCGAATCGTGTACGACCTCGCATCTGAGCAAAGAGTAGCAACTAAAGCTGTACAAATCAATGATCGTTAATGTTTTGCAACGATTTTGTCCATATTTGTAATATCTCTGTAATCATTTTTAAGTAGATCTCAGAAAGTTTCGATCAATAAACCTTAGAGGTTTGTTGTCATCCGCTCTGGTTTGTGCATAAAAACCTCTGAGGTTTTCGTCAACGACTATTTGTGATTGACGTTAGAAACGCATTAGGTTGGGTTTGGCAATCCAAAATAGCTGTGCGTTGCAAAGTGGGGTCACAACAACAATAGGTCGGTTTATGGTAGATAGTGATATGTTGCGATCGATTGGAAGCCGATGAAATATTGAGTATCCATTTAACAAGGTTTTGTCTAACGGCATATCGAGGACGCAAATTTTCGGTGAGGATAGTCACAACCTGCAAACGAAGTGAGATGAGATAGATGAGTGCAATACAAGCATGGCGGACTAAACTAAATAGTGAGTTTTCTGGATATAGTTTTGCTGTCTTTCAACAGGATTTGTTATCCGCAATGACGGTCGCAGCGGTCGCCCTGCCGCTTTCGCTGGCGTTTGGGGTCGCATCGGGCGCATCGGCCGCGTCGGGTTTGGTCGCCGCTATTATGGCGGGAATCGTGATTGGGGCGCTGGGCGGTGCGCCGCAGCAAATTTCGGGGCCGACAGGTGCGATGAGCGCGATTTTGATCGTGATGTCAGCCCGCTATGGATTGTCTGGCCTGTGGATAATCGGGCTGCTTGCAGGCTTTATGCTGCTGCTGGTCGGCATTTTTCGTCTAGGTCGCGTTGTCTCCCTCATCCCATCGCCCGTGATTATCGGATTTATGAGCGGGATTTCGGTGATTATTGCGTTGGGGCAGTTGGACAACATTTTAGGCGTGAAAACGCCATCGGCCGAAACAATCATCGCCAAGCTCGCGTACTATTTCACAGGCAACGTTTCCCCCAACCCCATTTCGATTGCGCTTGTGTTGCTTGTTGTTGGCATCATGATTGCGTGGCAATATGTCCCATTTGGTCAACGTGTGCCAGGGTCGATCGTCGGAATTGTTGTGGCAACCGTTGTCATCTTGCTCACAGGCTGGGATGTCCCCGTTATTGGCACAATTCCGCGCTCAATTTTGCTCGACTCGCGTTTGCGGCTCAGCGATCTTGTTTTGGCCGACATGGGGCAATATGTTCTGCCGGCCGTGTCAGTTGCCGCGCTGGGGACGTTGCAAAGTTTGTTGGTTGGCACGGTCATCACAAACATGACGGGAACGCGCACCAATCATACGACCGAGTTTGTGGCGCAGGGGATTGCTAACATGCTGATGCCATTTCTCGGATCGATTCCAGGCACGGCCGAGATTGCGCGAACGACGATTAATATCAAAAGCGGTGGCAAAACGCGCCTTGCCCCAGTTTTACACGGTGTTATTTTGCTGCTGGTTGCGCTGGTTTTTGCACCTATTTTGGAACGTGTCCCGATGGCGGCGTTGGCGGGTGTGCTATTGATGACCGCTTGGCGTATGAATGATTGGGGAACGATTTGGAGCTATTTCGGCCGAAAATTAAACCAAGCCACCGCCGTTTACCTCACAACCCTCGTCGCAATTGTCCTGCTGGACCTCAACCGCGCCGTGCTGATCGGCATCGGGTTGAGCGCCCTGCTGTTTCTTGTCCAAATTAGTCGCCTACAGCTTGTCCGTGAACCGATTGTCGCCGAGCGTCTGCCGCTGGGAAGTCAGCCATTTGTGCTGCCCACATTTCCCGTCAGCGTTTATTATGTGAGCGGTCCGCTGTTTTTCGCCGCCACACGCACCCTGCTCACCACCATCGAAGCACAGGATGAATCCTCTGCTCAAATTATTCTGTCAATGCGTGGCGTACCTCTCATCGACACAACAGGCGTGGGTGTGTTGCACGAACTGCTTCAACGTCAGCGCGGGGCTGGTGGGGGATTGCTTATTTCTGGCTTGCAGCCGCGCGTAGAGGAAATGATGCAGCGCAGCGGCGTTTTGGATGAGATTGGCCGCGAGCATTTGTTTTGGAGCACCGACAGAGCGATTCTCTCGTTAGGCCAGCATGAGCAGTCGATGATGACTCCTGATCAAATTGTGTAAAGTCACATGCATTCAATTCGTAAATCATTTGTTTAACGAGTATCATTTTGCGTAGATGATGCGGCGAACGATTGGTCTCCTTTTCCTTATACTTACTGTTTTGCTCGGGTGTCGGCCTGAAGAGTCAACCCTGACAATTATCGTCCCACAGGACGAAGCGCTCCCCAACAAATCTGCACCGACGCTGATTGATTTTT
>JBMZDF010000389.1:0-6016 GCA_049614105.1 Promineifilaceae bacterium (SeqCode) | reverse complement strand
TCTCTGCTCGAACCCTAGAATCCCCGTTCCTTTAGGTTGGGGAGTATGTCAATGTTTGACAATTGGCTTGACCTACTTCACAAATAAACCAATATAGAATGGAGACTTGACATGAATTTCTTTAAGCAAAACCAAAAAATCATCCTGCCCGTTGTCGTTGTTGGTGCGTTAATTGTGCTTCCGCTTATTTGGTGGCTGGCTTCTCCTTTGTGGCGCACCGATGCGGTTGATGAAGCGTTTCCGTTTGAGATTCCAAGTGAGACGGAAATGGATGCGATGACAATGGAAGAGAAAGACGAAATGATCGAGGATGCGGTCAAGCAAATTTCGGCCGATCCAACCCTCTTAGACAACATGCCCGAAGAACAGAAAGCCGTTCTGAACGAGCAAATGGAAGAAGTAGCCGCCACAATGCCTGACAAGGAAATGGATGACGACATGCCAGAAGCGGAAAACGAATGGGTTGCGGTTTCCCAAGGGGCGTTTCGCGACTTTGACAGCTTCCATCAGGGAACGGGCCAAGCCGCTATTTTCCAGCAAGGGGATCAGCGTATCCTGCGTCTAGAAAACTTTGAGGTGACAAACGGCCCCGATCTGCACGTGTTGCTTGTCGCCAATCCTGACGCAACGAGCAGCAGTGATTTGGGTGAGTATGTAGATTTGGGTGGGTTAAAAGGGAATGTTGGCAACCAAAATTATGAAATTCCAGCCGATGTTGATCTGTCCCAATACAGCGGCGTGATGATTTACTGTAAACCTTTCCATTTTGTGTTTAGCACAGCCCCGTTCGGGAATTAGCAGAAAATCTGCATACCAGATGATGAATAAAAAAGGCTAACGGTTTGTTAGCCTTTTTTCATTTGTACTTTTATATGTCGTGGCGCTTTCGTCCAAGCCTTTTCTATCGGTTTAACAAATCCAGAAAGACAGGGTGTAACTTCCCGTTAGAAATGGCTGTCCACGTGTTTGAATCCTGCACGTCAAAGGGTGAATTATCTAAGCCTGATACCTTGCCGCCAGCCTCCGCAATAATAAGAGCACCCGCTGCGATGTCCCACGCGCCGAGTTGAAAATTGAAGTAAACATCGATGCGGCCCGCTGCAACCCAGCCCATCACGATGGCGGCTGACCCGATTGAGCGTAAGGTTTTGGCTTCGTAGGCCAAATTGTTGAGCGTGGCGAGCATGCGTTCACGATTGGCTTGGGAGCGGCTCCAGTCGAAGGAAACGATGGCGTTGCCGATGTCGTCGATGGGGCTGACCTGAATTGGGGTGTTGTTGAGCCATGCGCCTTTGTTGAGTTCGGCCGAAAATAGCTCCCCCCGCGACGGATCATAAATTGCCCCCGCCACCACAACGCCATTCACTGCCGCCGCAATAGAAACAGTTGACAGCGGCACATTCCGCGCATAGTTTGACGTGCCATCAATCGGATCAATAATCCACAAAACCTCAGCATCATCTGACAAAGAGTCATCTTCCTCCTCACCAATAAACCCATGCTCAGGATAACGGGCGCGAACTAAATCAACGATCAGCTTTTGCGCCGCATAATCGGCCGCTGTCACCGTGTCACGAAACCCTTTCGTGGTGACTTCGAGCGGCTTTTGGGCCATGTCGCCGATCAGTTTGCCAGCGGCGAGGGCCATTTCGCACGCGAATTGTCGTAAATCTGAGTTTGAGGTCATTGAGTCTCCTGAAAGGTTTGGTAAGATGGCATTTGTGCCGTTTGAAATAAGACAACTTTGTTGATTTGTAACGTTGGAGTATAGAAATGTCAAAGATTAACTTTCGACGATTGAGCCAAACGATGTCCCATGCGCTGCGACATGCCCCCCAAGAATATAACCTGATGCTTGATCCTGCGGGGTGGGTTGCCGTTGATGATCTGCTGGTAGCCATCCGCAAGCGACGCCGTTGGCCGCAGCTTGAACAATCGCACATTGAGGCGATGATGGCGGCGGCTAGCAAACAGCGTTATGAATTGATCGATGGGCGCGTCCGCGCACTTTATGGGCATTCAGTTGCGACCAAAATTGAAAAGACACCGACCGTCCCGCCTGAGATTCTTTATCATGGCACGACAGACGGTGCGGCCGAAAGTATTCGCCGTGAGGGTCTGCGGTCGATGCGGCGTCAATATGTGCATCTTTCGGCCGATACCAAGACCGCAACAATCGTCGGCAAACGACGCACCCAGCAGCCGATCCTGCTCGAAATCCGCGCCCTTGAAGCGCATCAGGCGGGTATTTTGTTTTATCGGGAGAACAATGGGATTTGGCTTGCCGAACCGATTCCTGCAAAGTTTATTGATGGTTAGGCGGGGTGATCTTGTTAATTTGGAAAATATCCTCCCCTAGCCTCTCACAACGGGCGGGGGAGGGTTTGGCTTAAATCAGTGTTGTCGTTTCTAAAACGGCAACCGTATCGCCTACCGCAACCGCACCTGTTTGAATGACACGACAGGTCACGCCACCACGCCAGTTTGGCCCCAGCGCGGCCCGCAAACCGCTTTGTGCCGCTTCCATCAGATTGCACGGCAGCGTTTCGCCTGTGACTTCAAGAATGGTGTCGCCAATTGCTAAAGATAATCCTTTGCAATCTGCAAGCGTCATGCCGTCAACCAGCAAATTTGCCCGTCGCGTGGTCCACGGTAGATCGGTATCGACAGCACGACAGGCTGCTTCCCACTGATCTTTGAACAAAACGGTCACCTGTCGTGCGCCACGTCCGCGCCGATAGTCGCCATCAACGCCGCTTTCCTCACGAATGATTGTCTGATCCATCAGTACCATTGCCGCATCCACCTCTGGACGGACTGCAATTCCAATTAATTTTGCCATTGTTTTGTTCCTTTTTGCGCCACGCATCCTATTCTGCAAATAGCTCAATAATTTTGCTCGGTGCATTGTCGAGTAAATTTCCACCAGCATCTTCTGAGTTGATCAGGATAACAAACCCAAGGTCTTGTTCTGGCGCAAAACCGGCAACGCTTAGATAGTTATCATAAGCGCCTTCGTGCATGATTATGTCAACGCCGCCGATGTTGTGGTTCTCCCAGCCCATGCCGTAGTCGTTGAGATAGGGTTGCCATGTTTCGGTGATATTTTCGGCCGAAACAACACGCTCCCCACTCGGCGCAACCCCTTCATTGAGCTGCGTCTGAACATACAGCCCCATCTCACGTATGTTTGCTTTGATGATTCCCGAAGGCGCTAGCGGATCCCCATCATAATCGGCGGGGTCCGCCTCAACAGGTTCACCGTTGCTCAGGATATACGATTTGCCATAGTTAGGATTGTCCAAGAGGTCGCTGACGTTTACCCGCGCCGTTTGCATCCCGATTGGGCGCAGCACATGTTCAGTCAACAGCTTGACGTATCCATCGTAAACATCTTCATCGCTGCCTGTCGATGCGATGACGCCGAGATAGCCCGCGATACTGCTGGAGACGTTGCTGTAGCTGAATTGTTCGCCTGGTTCGCCGTCCAATTCGGCCGAAGCAACCCACAAAATAATATCGTCTGCCGTCACCTCATCCAGATCAAGATCGTCCTCAGCCCAATCGGGAATGCCGCTGCGCATGCTCAACAAATGCCGTATTGTGACCGTTTCGGCCGATGTTTGATCTGTGAGTGCAAAGTCGGGATAAATATCAATCGCTCGCGAATCCCATGCTAAGATCCCGTCGTCAACCAGTGTGGCAACCAGCAGCCCCGTAAATGATTTGTTGACCGACCCGATATGAAATAGCGTCTCATCGGTCACGGGCAGGTTGGCCTCAATATCTCGGAATCCATACCCATTTATGAATAGAACCTCATCCCCACTGACGACCACAATTGCCGCGCCGGGGATGGTGTCATCTTCGACCATCTGCATCATGTAATCATCAAGCTGTGCGCTTGCGTCGTCAGATTTGTCAATAATCGGGATGGGCGTGTTGGTAATTACGTCACTCTCAAGCGTTTCATCCGAGTCAGATAATGAGGTTTCGCGCTGGTCAGGTTCAGATGCGGAAAGGTCAAAGACCTCTTCCTCACCACAGGCGACGGGAAACAGTAGGAGCAAGATAAAAAGGAAGTAGATGCGTGTTTTCAAGATTTCTCCAGTAGGTTGGGGCTTGTGGTATTGCCATTGGGCGCATACATTCGTTGCGTTGGATGGTAACAAGTGTGGAGATGATTTGGCAACTGGTAGATAGGCAGGTCTGTATCGTTGAACAATACAGGTGCGTCTTTTATTCGCTGGGAATGGGTTGGTGACGATAACGTAGACTGAGCTTGTCGAAGTCGTAATGGCGTGTCGCTCAGGCTTCGACACGCTCAGCCACCGTTCTTTACTCAAATGAAACACACCCTTTTATAATTTATAAAAATAGGCAAAGCGTTTGGAAACGCTGGAAATAATGCTGGCCTAAACGCTGATTTTCTGCTTTCCAATTGGGCGGCAAAACATAAAGTGGCTTTCCCTGCCCATTTTGGTTTTGATACCGTGCGCGTTCAAGACGTGCCGTCCACCATGCCGCCATGAGTGCTTGGTAGGTTTTGAAGCGAACTAAAAAGGTGTCATCTGCTTGATGATCATAGGCTTGCAAAAAGGTTTCCGCGTGTGTTTTATCCGCAAAACGCATTTTTGGCGTTGAATACATTTCTGCTATCTCAAACGCAGGGTCGATCAGGCCGCTATATTCCCAATCGACGGCAATCAACTGATGCCCAATGTCAATAAAGTTGGTTGGGTTGTTGTCGGCTCGGCCGAATGCGGGTTGAGCTAAGGGCCAAGTGGGCCAGTTTAGCGTATGAACCTGCTGTCGCACCTGTTTGATTTCGGCCGAAAGCAACCCTTCTGGCACATAAGCAACCTGCTCCTCAAAATGTGCGATTAACGCCTGTGCCGTATTGGGCGAGATGATCGCCTGATGCGTGATGCCAAGCTGGCCGGGTGAGATATTGTGCAGACGATTGATCAGGGTCGCCAGTTTGATTGGGTCGCGTGCTTCGGCCGAAACAGACCCCTCAACCCAACGTTGCACAATAGTCGGTAGAGGCAAGGACTCATCAAACCAGACCGCTTGTGGCGCGATAGGCATCTGCAACGCTTCAAGCCCGCGCAATGCGACCCATTCCCGCCAAGCGCGTCGCCGCTCGTCCCGTGCGGTCAGCTTCACGGCGTAAACGTCCCCCTCATATTCGGCCCGATACAGCAGGTTATTCATCCCTTTCAAATTGCGAGTTAGATGCCAGCCGTTCCAGATGCCGTCGTTGGGTCGTTGAATAAGATGGCGTGCCAGCGCCGCAAACTGTTGTGAATCGATCATACGGTGACTTTAAGCCAGTTGTCACAAGATCAAAAATTGTTTGCTGTACGATTCGTCGCCGATTTTCCCATTTTGTTGCAAACAACCCCTGCCTGATGCAAAGTTGTAAGATGAAATTCCTTGACCGTAGCAACCCACAATTTAGCGAAAATGATGTCAAACGGATTGCGCATGATCTGTTTGGCCTTGAGGGCAACATGCGCTCGCTTTCCAGCGAACGCGATCAAAATAGATGTATCCTGACCGAATCGGGAGAAGGGTATGTGTTGAAAATTGCCCATCTTGACGAAGCGGAGGGGGTGATCGATTTTCAGACAAAAGCGCTCCAGCACCTTGAAATGATTGATCCGACGCTGCCCGTTCCGCGTGTTGTGCCAACGTTGACAGGTGAGCCATACACGCGGGTCACGCACCCAAATGGCGAGGCGTATCTTGTGCGTGTTGTGACCTATTTGCGTGGGGAAGTGGTTCACCATGCGGTTGCGTCGAATGCGTTGCGCGAAAATATCGGCCGAATGATGGCCCGCACCGATCTTGCCCTGCGTGGATTTTTTCACCCAAACGCACGTCATGAACTGCTCTGGGACATCACCCAATGCGCCCATCTGCGACCCCATACCTGCTATATTCCAAACGCAGACGCCCGTTTGCTTGTCGAAAATACGCTTGATCATTTTCTTGAACGAACGCTGCCGAA
>JBMZDF010000388.1:0-6020 GCA_049614105.1 Promineifilaceae bacterium (SeqCode) | reverse complement strand
CTCGAATTGATTGCGGAAGCGCGGGCCACAATCATACGGTTAAACGCAGCGTTTTTAGGTATTGGACTGCCATTGGGTCTATGGGGCACGATTGTCTTGGCTCGACGTTCCCCGCTGGTTACGGTTGCTTGCTGGCTGACGATTGTGCCACACCTGACCTTTTTCACAATTTATCATGTGGTTGATAAAGATACGATGTTTCTGCCCGTGTATTTTGTGTTTTCCATTTTGTTTGGCGTTGGATTAGCGCAGTTGATGCGGCAACTGCCGACTGGGGTGCATCATGCCGTATGGCTTGTGCCAATTGCATTCTTTGTTATTAATCGAGGGTACATTGATGTGCAGGCGTATGAGTCGGTGCGTTCGGTTGCGTATGAGCGTTTGGAATCGGCCGAAAATAACAGTATTTACTTTGGGAAATGGAGTGATGCGGCGGCAATGGAGTATTTACAATCTGCCGAAGATGTTCGCCCAGACGTGTTGGTTATTAACACATTTCTCATTCACCCCACAACACAATATCTGTTGATTACCGACGCACTTGCCAATCAGCAAGCCGTCTATTCAAGTTATGAAGATCCGAAACTGGCGCGTTCTTTTCGTTTTGCGCCACGAATACATAGTTTCCAGCTCGAACTGCCATAAGGTTTGTAGAGGGTGCCAAATGGATATAACAATAACCATAGGCTAAAGACTAGTTAAGCAGATGATATAAAGTTTGAAAGGAGTTCTGATGAAGAAAAGCATATTCCAATTGTTACTTGTAGTAATTATTATTTCGTTTTTTTCCGCCGGGCTGGCCGTGTTGCCCATTTTTGGCTTACCGTATGTGCCGTTGACGCAAATGGCGCAGCGGGATCCGTATCCTCCCAATGCCCCTGACAAACTTGTGCAGATAATCATATTTGCTGGGGACAATGGCTCAGATAGCTCAACAAACTTAACGTCCCATTATCCCAAGTTAATAGATGGTTTAATTGCGCAGGGTTCGCCAAATAAACTTAGCATTGTTTTAAGTGATTTAGATCAGGACGATGATACGCATATTTTATGGATTCATGACGGGTTCGTGCGCCCTTTTACAGGGCTGCCAGATTCAATGGGTAACCTGATCCCAACCGCTGTTGAATACGATATGACAAACGGCGAGATGTTAGGTGGTTTTTTGCTGTGGGCGCTTGATAATTTTGCTGATGAGAATACTAACACGGTGCTATCTTATTATGGGCATAGCACGTTTATTGTGCCGTCGGGTGACTTTGCCACAATGCAGGCCGCAAATGGGCAAATGGGGTCCGCAACAGGTAACGCTATGCTTAGCTTTACTGACGAACATCCACAACCTAGCTTGCTTTCACCACATGCGCTGAGGCGAATGTTGGAGATTGGGACAGATGACGGACGCTGGACGTTGGATGTCTTGGATGTGACGCATAGTTTTGCGCTCTCACTTGAGCAAGTGTATGAGTTGATCAACGATGGCGGTGCGCCTTTCGCCGACATGATTGTTGGCTCGCCTAGTTATGCCTACTTTGCGCCACAGATGGCAGGTGAGGTGTTGAATCAACTGTCGCCTACATTCGACTCCGCCCTTCTGGCTGTAAACCTGAAATATGCCTACGAGTCGATACTGGCCCGAGCAGATTTTGAAGATGTTGATGGGGATATTGATCACCCGCGTGCGCTAACGGTGATTAATAGTGCTCTATTAGGTTCACCCGCACACGCTAGTATCAAGGCTCTCTTTGACGCGCTGTCTACATCTATTATGGTGGAGCTTCGCAACTCCCCCATCGCGACTATCGAAAAACTACGATTAGCCGCTGCTAACTCACAATATTACGATACGACATCTTGCAACCAGCATGATTGGGAAACCAATGTATCTGACGGCTTACTTGATATCGGGACGTTTCTTCCCGAACTATCACAGCAGTTTGGTGCGCAATCGGTTGTTGGTATGCGAGCAATGGAAGTGTATGCACGATTGTCAAATGCAGTTGTGCTACGGACTGCCATAAATGGCTCTCCATGGTTTGCCGCACCCGCAACGCCAGATTGGACACTTAATGATAACCCCCTCGCATTGGGTGTGGGCTTGTATGGTGATTTCGTCGGTATTGAGGACGGCACAAATCGCCAGTTATCATGGCAATTTGCGCACTACAATCAGACAACAAGTTCGAGTCAGCCGTACACGTTGCGCTTTATTGAGGATCAAGGGATCGAAACATGGTCAGACGTCATCAACCATTATTGGATAGAGCGTGAGAACTATGAAGGGTGGGTAATATCTATCGCTGAGATCTGTAGCCCACACCTTGCACAGTTGGCTGAATATAATGACCGTCTTTCGGCCGAATCTATCATACTCCCTGTTGCTGGAACCGTTCATGTAGGCCATCCCACGTACATCCAAGCCAAGATTTACACAGAGGGAAGTATTGTCAATCTAAAGGTGCAGTTTCATGTTTATCAAAACGGTACGCTTGTGTTTAGTGACACCGTTGGTGCTGGATATTTAGCTGGCGGGACGTCTGTGATCAGTAGTTCAAAAGCCTTTACGCCAACGAACAACGGTGCGTATACATTTGAAGTAACGGTTGATCCTGACAATCGTGTCTACGAGCCAAATGAGTTGAATAATACGGTTGCGTTGATTGAGCATGCAGATGATCAGACGCCATTCGGGCTGCATGTGACGAGGCCAGATGCTGAACAATGGGTGCATGACGAGACGATCACCGTCGATGTGACAAGTACAACGGATATTGCCGTACTTGTCGGGCAGTTATATGAGTACGAACTCGATAACAGATCGATGACCTATTTCCCTGTCGCAACACATGAACTGAAGGCGTTTGCCACTAATACGTCAGAGGCGACGTTCACGCTACCCGAATCGGTTGATCCAGGGCATTTGATACTGCACATATGGGGATTTGGGTTCGATGGAAGTATGAGCGAATCGGCCGAAATTGTGCGTTTCAACTATAGTCCCAACGACACCATGCTTGCGATACGCGAGCGCACCTACTTCCAATTTGAAGCACCCACCGATGATGAAACAATCCAGTTTGATGTGACAAGCAACAACGCAACGATGCGAATTTGGACACCTCATGATCGCTGGACCGTGACGCAACTCATTGGCAGTGGTGCAATTCGGTTTAATCCAACACAAGACGGCATGTATCTAGTTGAAATCGCGGGTGGGTACACAAGTGCAACTTACTCCCTCGCTTCTCTGCAAGATAACGAGCCCAATGGGACGTTTAACGGGTTTACTATGATGGCTAACTACGCTCGACCAAATTTTCAAGCTCCCATCCCTGTTGTTCCAGACAATCCGATCGTACACATCCATATACCGATTGTCATGTACAAGGTTGATACACGTCAGCATATTTTTATCCCCATCATCACTCGATGATGGGCGATCCTGCTCCATGCTTGCCGTTACGCAGTCTGTTACAACAGGATAACGCCCATGGCAAGCATGACGATCAGGAAATCAAAGAAGATATTAATTGGGAGTGAGGAACGCGGGATCGAAGGTGTAGTATGTGCCGCGTCCTTTGCCGATGCGCTGTAGGATGTTTTGTTCGACAAGTTCGGTGAGTTCGCGCAGGGCTTGTCGACCGCTGACGCCGAGGCGTTTGTGACAGGCCAGTTTGGTGATGCTGTCGTTGATACGAACGTGGTTGATGATGTGGCGTTGGGGGAGGGTGAAATCGGCCGAAAGCTCGACAAACGCTTTAGGCAACTGGGCATAAATTGCGGCCGATTTCGTATTGGGTGATATAAATTGTTTGCCCTCCTCAAAATAGCCCATTGCCTCTTCCAAACGACCGAGCATCGTCAGCGCCTCGACCAACTCATAGCAAGTTGTTGCCAGCCACCAATGATTGCCGCTTTGTTGAAAATGCGTGTAGGCGGCTTGATAGAATGCCAGCGCCTTTTCGTATTGCTCATTATCGAACACGTAACAAGCCCCCAATGCCTTATTACACAGCGCCGCCATCCGACTGTTGCCTGCCTCTTTTGCTAATCCGAGGCATTCAAACAGATCGTTGTACGCTTTGATGGGCTGATTGATACGCAGATAATGCAAACCGAGGTTGTATCCTGTTTGAATCGTTCGCGTGACGTCGTGCGCCTGTCTTGCAAATAGACTCGCTTTGCGGCGGGCAGCTTCTGATTGCTTAGGCTGTTTTTGCTGTCGATAAAAGCCACCTTGTGCATTGTGCCAATCGGAGCGCAGTTGGAGCCATTGTTTGCTTTTGTCACCTTGGTTGAGCAGCTTTTCGGCCGATTCTAAATCAGCTCGTGCCAACGTTTCATCAACTAGCTGATCAACATAGACCCATGTACGACTGATATACACTTTTGCCAGCAACCGTTGAGCTGCCTCCGCTGTCAAATCAAGCAGCAATTGCTCTGCGTCAGCATAATAGGGCAGCGCGTCAGGTGGGGTTCGTCGATAATAGGCGCGTGCAAGTTGATAGCTGGCTTCTGCTTGGATGAGCGGGTCGCTTGTGTCTAAGGCGTCTTTATAAAGCTGGATTGCTGTTTCAAGCGATTTTTCATAGTCGGCCGATTCTTCAATAGTCTGCCCGTGCAGCAAGTTGAGCCGTGCGCGAAGGTCGCGTGGGAGCGGTTGGCGATTGGCAAAGAGGGTGAGCAGGTGGAGGATGGTGTGGGTGTCTAATTCGGCCGAATGCGCCAACAACTTCATCGCCCCCTGTTCTGATTCTCCAGCATGTAACCAATGATAAATCGCGTCTGCTATCTTGCCTTCTTGCTCATAAAATTGTGCCGCAGTCGTATGATTGTGTAGTTGTATGTCGATGGGGACTGTCTGCATGACAACCGCCTTGACATCGTTATGAAGGATTAGCCCGTTACCCGTTTCTTTGAGGAGATTGGCCGCAATAAGCTGTTGAGTATAAGGTTGAAAAGGGATGCCTTCGGCAAACAGAGCAATGCGACGCGGGACAGGATGGCGTAGGATGGCGAGGAACTGGAGCAAAGGTTGTACGTTTGGATCGAGTGCGGCGATGCGTAGGTTGATGCTTTTCGGCCGATACCAGTCAATCCCTGTCAATGCTGTGTCTTCCTGCGCCAACAGTTTCGCAATCGCTTTGATACCCGTTCGTTGTCGTGTTTTGATTGTGCTTTTAGGCCACTTTAACTGAACCACGACCTCCATCACCGTTTGGCTTTTGACATAACGCTGCTGGATAACCTCAGCCTGGCGTACAGCCCCGACCCGCCCCGTTTGTTCAAGTTGCAGCAACCCCCAATCTAAAACGGCACGCACCGCATAAGCTTGATGCACTTTTTGATCATTGTCTAAGGCACACGCCTGCACCATTGTGGTGTTCATTAGATCATTTTCTTTGAGCTGATAAATGTTTGTGTAGGTGCGCCACCCGTCCCGTGTGCTTTCTTCCCAGTTAATTAGATTATCCATGTGCATACTCCTATGAATGAGTTGGCATTCTAGCAACGCTAGATGACGATACAATGAGTTGAATATTGCCTATTGTGTTTTTAATCGCGCCAAATAGGTCGTTTCCCCTGTTTTTTAGCATCGAAAATTGCACCATAAAGTACCCTGTCACAGACTGTATACCCACCTATACTGATGCGCAAATGAAGCAACTGGCTTAATTTTAGGAAGCCACCCCTACCTTTTAAGGTGGTAATGTAACGATAGGGATAAAAGGGCGTATGTGTGTCCTCTTGTCGTTGCTAACGCTTAGATTCTAAAAATAAAGAATTTAGTAGGATTATTTACCCAAAACATAAAGGAATTACGGTATGCCTCGGTATTATATTTTCTTGTCCAAAGCTCGTTCCGCGTTGAATCTGTCAATTAAAATTTGCATCCTCTTATTGCTACTGATGCAGCAGGTGATTTTCGATTATGGAACGATCGCTACAGCGGAGGCAGCAATAGTTACGAACGTAACCTTTGGTTGCACCGCTGTAACAGAAATCCCACAGCTAGAATG
>JBMZDF010000387.1:0-6020 GCA_049614105.1 Promineifilaceae bacterium (SeqCode) | reverse complement strand
AACAACCCCCTATTCTTAACTGTTTCAACAGATAATTGTCAATCTTGTTGCTTCCCTGTAATCTACGCCGATGCAAAGACGTACACATTGGGGTTTGATAACGGGCTTGCTGCTCTTTTTCTGGCTAGCGCTAGACAGCCTAGTGATGGACAGTCCAACGATGGACGAGCAGAATCATATCGGGCGTGGTCTGGCGTTTGTACGCACAGGCGATCCGCGTCTCAGCATGGAGCATCCGCCGCTGGTCAATGGGCTATCAGCACTGCCCATCTTGCTGCTTGATAACGTGCGCTTGCCCACCGACGACGCCAGTTGGCAGCGAGAGCCGCTGCTATTTTTCTGGTACGACTTTGCTGAAAAGCTATTTTGGGACTACAACCCTGATCAAGTGCAGCTCATTGTTTTCATGGCCCGTCTGCCAATTGTGTTTTTGGGGATGGGGCTGGGGTTATTGGGATGGCATTTCGGCCGAAATCTCCACAACCCCCGCGCAGGTCTTTTCGCCGCCTTCTTCATCTGGTTCGATCCCAACATCATCGCCCACAGCCGCTACTCAACAACCGACCTCGGCGGCACTTTCTTCCTGCTGCTTGCCCTCTTCGCACTTTGGCGCTTCTACTCACAGCCAGCCCCTTCGCGCCGCGCATGGCTTGCGCTTGTTGTTGCGCTCGGCATGGCCTTTGCTAGCAAGCTCTCAATCCTTGGCTTCGTGCCTACGTTCGCACTCCTCGCCCTGCTGCCACTGTACGGCAAACGTTGGACAGGTCGCCTAGCCGTAACCCGCTTAATCGCCTACCTCGCCGCTGGACTCTGCTCAATTTTTGTGGTCTGGGTGCTGTTTGCGTTTGAGTGGGGGCCGATGTTGTTCATCGACAAACCGTTGCACGGGTACAATCAATTTCAAGGGCCGATGCCCACCTTTTGGGCAGGCATTGAGCGCATCGCGGTTGCAACGGGTGCGGGGCGTCAATCATATTTGCTCGGTCAATTCTCAGACAGCGGTTTCGCAACCTACTTCCCCGTTGCGTTGCTCGTCAAAACGCCTGTCACCACGCTCATGCTGTGGGCTGTATCAATCATTGTGCTGCTCGCTCGTGGCAGCGCACAGCGCCGTCAAACGCTGTTTTTGCTCATTCCAATTGTGCTTTATTTCAGCACCACCACACAAAGCGGGCTAAATATCGGCTATCGCCATTTGCTGCCCGTGCTGCCGTTGCTGTACATCATGGCAAGCGGTCTTGTGCCGTCTCGTTGGCGGGTTGATGGCGTGCTGAACTGGCGCATCTTTGTGCTACTCCTCGCCGTGGGTGGTTCCCTGACGGCGGCATTTCGCACGCATCCGCACTACGTTAGCTACTTCAACGAGCTAATTGCGGCGAATGAAAAGGTGCAGATTTTGGCGGACAGCAACATTGATTGGGGGCAGGATTTGCTGCGATTGCGTGCGTGGATGGATGATAACGGGGTTGAACAGGTGAAGTTGAGCTATTTTGGCTCGGCCGAACCCAGCCGTTATCTCAACTACACACCACTGCCTGGCGAAAAACGACACCGAGACCTATGGTGGAACGTCCCCTTTGATCGCAACAATCCCGAAGCGGGCGTTTACGCGATCAGCATCCACAGCCTGCTTGAAATGCCGCTCCAGCCCAATGAGAAAACGGTCTACCAATGGTTCCGCAATCAGGAACCGACGCTGACCATCGGCTCACTTAACCTCTACATTATCGAGTAACCGCTGCCTTATGCGCCCCAATCATTCAGAGCGTCGCCTATTTATCATCATCTTCCTTGCATGGGGGCTTGCCCTATTTGGGGGAGGTCACGCGCAGCAGACAGGTGCAGCCCTTATCTTGTGGATTTTGCCCATTTTTGGATGGTACACACGGCTTAGGGGGACTTTTACAAAGCGGCTTGTCTCGGCCGCTGGCGTCACATTTCTGGCACACGCGCTTGTATTATTGTTGCTGCACTATCTGCCCGGCCCGCTCAATCAGGGGATGCTTGCCGCTTGGAGCCTATTATTTGCAATCGGGCCACTGACCAACATTTGGCGTTCCAGCAGTCTCAAACGCCCCATCATGACGTTAAACCGGCCGCTGATGCTGCCTCTGTTGTTTATCGTTCTGCTGACTGGATCGCTGCGCTTTTGGCAGTTGGGCTACAAAGAGGTGCAGGGAGACGAAGGGATTGCGCTGGTTCGTGGGGCTGCGGCGCTCATGGGGGATGAGGCGGAACTGTTTCTGCATCAAAAGGGGCCAATCGAAATTGTGCTGCCAATGGCGCAGTGGGGACTGACGGGGCAAACGTCCGATTTTTGGGTTCGAGTTCCTTTCGCGCTTGCATCCGTCTGGACAATTGTTGCGATTTACTGTGTTGCCAGCGCCTATTTTGACAAACGGGCAGGGCTAATCGCTGCGCTGCTGTGGGGGATTGTGGGGTTTGGGGTTGCCTTCGGCCGAATCGTGCAATATCAAAGTTTCGTCCTGCTGTTTGGCACACTCGCCATTCTGCAAATCACCCTGTTTGAACGCAATCAAAAGCAGATGCACCTGCTCCTATCGGGCCTATTTGTCGCAGGCGGCTTGCTGGCTCATTATGATACCATTTTGATTGCACCCGCCGTCGCGTGGATCGCGATTCGTAAGTTGCGTCAAATTCGGCCGATTCCATGGCACAAAACAATCGGCGCAGTCGTCACAGCCATAGCCGTCGTCGCGCTCTTTTACCTGCCCTACATGCTCAATCCAAATTTTAGCCGCACCCTATCGTACCTACTCAACGATCGGGTTGGCGTTGACGCGGTTGGGCAGGCGGTTGACTCAAAGTTTGCGCGTGTGTGGCAAATGCTGACGTTTTACAACAGCACCTATTTTATTGTGGGCTTGCTCGTGCTATTCGCCCTCTACTTTGTTTCGCGCCAGCCAAAAACGGTTGGCCTGTTGCTGTACACTTTTGTTCCAATCCTGTTTTATACGCTTGTGGTCGATGATCCGCGCACCCATGTTTACACCATGTTCCCTGCGGTTTGCGTGCTGGCAGGTGCAGCGGTCAGCGATTTACGTACGCGCTTGCCAAGGATGTTCGAGCCAGTTTTTGTCGGTCTGTTTGTTTTTTGGTGGGCTTTGTGTGGGGGTTATGTGGCGCTGTGGTTCGCGAACGTTTCGGCCGAAAGACAGCGGAACCTTGTCCAGCCGTCAGCATGGCTCAACCCTGTCACATGGGACACACCGCCACAGTTTGGTTTGTTCGGATTCCCTTACCAAGCAGGGTGGCGCAGCGCGGCGGACTTCATCACGCCCCCTTTTGCCAGCAATGAGGAGGAGGAGGTCACCAATTGGTACACGGGCCACAATGCGCGAACCCATTGCGCAAATTTTGAAACATTCGTTTTGGCTGAGGGGGTGCAGGATTCAATTGCTTATGATCCAGCAATGTTAGATCAACTGTATCTACATCACACGGTGCGGATCAATAATCGGCCGAAACTAAGCATCTACAAACGAGAACCCGCTCAACAGCGCGAAATAATCAATAACCCTCGCAACATGCGTTGGATAACGCCTGAAATGGTTGTGCAAACACCGCCAAGTGAGATGATCGTTTTGGAGAGTCAGCTTGGCGAACAGGTCAAGCTGCGTGGTTACACGCTTGATCTCACGCATGCCGCACCTGGCGGACAGATTATGGTGACGCTTTACTGGGAGGCGCTCAGTTCGTTTCAGGATAATTTCCAAAGCTTTGTTCATCTTTATGATGGCACAATGCGTGGGCAAAGCGATGGCGCACCAGAATGCGACATTAACCCGACCACCCGCTGGGAACCAGGGCAATTTGTACATGATACGCATTTTGTTCCCATTTCGGCCGATGCCCCCATCGATCACCCAATTCCTATCTTGATCGGCATGTACAATCTCGTCACATTTGATCGATTGGCTGATCCCCTACGTTTAGACGATGTAATTCTTACGACTCCATAACGATCTGTTCACCTTTCTCTTACGTTTAGCTCAGACCGTTTGACGTGTTTCTCATCCTTAGATACGATCCCACTTACATTTGCCACAGGGCAGGTGCGCTTTGTTCCCCCGTACGATTTACTATTTAATACGCAGCTAATGTAAACGAATCTATTACGTGTTTCGGGCGTTAAGCGGAGTAACACAGTGTGGAAAGAAAACATCATGTGATTTAGTCACAAAATCAAAGTGCAATCGACTATCACACACAAATGAGTTGATGGCAGCGAATACAGCAGAAATGCGATTGCTTACTGCAAAGCAAGTATCAAAGCTTTTGCCTAAGGCAGCTCAAAGTCGTATAAATGATTTTAGAATCACAAACACGCCTATCTACTCAACTATGTATCGGCTTGAGTTCGGCCGATGGAGAAGACTATGGAAATTGAACAGTCAACAATGAGATCAATGCGCCTATTCTTAGTTCTGCTGCTCGTTATGCTTGGCATCACGGTCATTTTTAGCAACACGGTCCGCAGCGCCCCGCTGGCTGCTGACTTCTCAACCTCAAGCAAAACAGTAAACTTATCAAATGTCGAATTAGGCAACACAGTCCGCTATACTTTGCTTGTCGCCAACAGTGGTGACGCCAATGCAAGCGGCATATTTGTCACCGACACATTGCCAGCGGGCCTGAGCTATGTTAACAGCTCATATTCAGCAGCGCCGACTAACAACGTAGTAACCGATAGTCACAGCGCATCAGCCAACAGCGTGACATGGAACGGGACAATCAACAGCGGCCATCAAATCGCAATTTCGTTTGATGTAATGGTTGGCGGTGCAATTACGGTTGGAGATTCAATCACCAATTCGTTTGTTATCGACTACAACAGCTCGCTTATTACGAACTCTGTGTCCATCACCGCATCGGCCGATTCCCCCACTGGCCCGCTGCACTTGCCACTCATCCTCAAACGTATAGGAACTCCAACCTTGGCAGTCAGCGACCCAGCCGCATCTGGCTTCCAGTTCGCATGGACAGCAAGTTGGAATACCCCCAATGGGGCAACTGGCTACACCATCCAAGAATCGGCCGATCCAACATTTGCGTCTGTCGCCAGTCAGTACAATGTCGCCTCAGCTAGCAAAGTTTTTGCACACGACGCATCGCCAAACAACGTCTACTACTATCGTGTCCAATCAACTAACGGCGATATGAAATCATCATGGTCAAATGTTGTCCGCGTCGTTGGTGCTTATCATGCGGACTTCACGACAGGTGATCCCAACAATTTAGACTGGAAAATCCGTCGAGAAGATCGAGATGACACGAACAATACAGTGTCATTCCCTGGCATCAGTCTCAAACTAGATATTGACGGTCGTTGGGATTATGCGTTGGCTTCGCCATTGAAAGAAGCGCCAAAACTACCGTACCGCATCGAAACCCGTGTCAAATATGAAGGGGTCGCCAATCTAAACACCTACGGAATCATTTGGGGCGGTAATTGGAATGGGTTGCCATGTCCAGTTGCAGGACGTACAGCCACTACGATGCCAGAAGACATGATTCCAGCATCCTCAAAAGTCCACGACATCCTAAGCGGAAACGATCGTGCGCCACAAGGGTACTTTGATAACTGCTTTGAAAGTTATTATCGCGCTATGTTCCTATGGTCTGGGCCAAGCAATGTTTTGCGCACGCAGGTTAAACGCATCTACCAGCACAATGACAACAACAGTGGTCAAGGTATTGACGTCTATCCTTGGAGTGAACTGCCAGTGAGCAGCGGGAATAATCAAGATTTCAACATTTGGAAAATTGATGTTCTAGCCGACGGCTCCATGAAGCTGTGGTCTGGTGACAACCTCGTTGCAGAATTCGATGACAATGCGCTTATCCACCAACCGTACTTCGGATTCTTCGCGTCAAGCGATGAATATCCAGGGGCTGACCCACTGTTCGAGTACCTCACAATTAAACCACTCCCATAGATCAACAAAAATGTGCGAGGCGTTTAGATGCCTCGCACATTGTCAGATGTGAGTCGATTC
>JBMZDF010000386.1:0-6024 GCA_049614105.1 Promineifilaceae bacterium (SeqCode) | reverse complement strand
ATTTCACTCATCTTCACAAAACTGAGTATCTAATGATTATGCGCCGCCCAAATTAGGAGGAACCAATGGAAAGCGGTAATCTGCTACGCTATAATCTGGGCTATCAGGATAGCGTAAGGCGGATGAATTTTTTTATTTCGTAGACGCTTGACCTTATTTTCAAAGGCGTTAATCCTCATCGATCGGTATAAATTCTTGTCGAAATGTGGCAAGGAGCAAACATGTACGAGCTACCGCTATTTCCACTCAACACCGTCTTGTTTCCCGGCATCCCGATTGTGCTACACATTTTTGAGGAGCGATATAAGGCGCTCATCAATCGTTGCGTCGACGAACGCAAGCCTTTTGGCGTCGTGCTGATTGAGGAAGGGGTCGCTGAATTTGGCCCAGCCTCCCCCCATCAGGTTGGCTGCACCGCCGACATTGTTCAGGTTGAACGGCTCGATAACGGGCGCATGAATATTGTCGCGATTGGTCAAAGCCGCTTCCGCATCGTTTCAACAGACAACGAGCAACCTTATCTTCAAGGGCAAGTAGAAAATGTTCCAATTAAAGAAGATAAGCCCGCACCCATGCTCAATCATCTCGCCAGCCAGTTACGATCTTACTTAGAACAATATGTTGAGGCCCTCCATAAACTCAGCGATATTCAGGTCAACTGGGACCAATTACCAGATGAGCCAATTGAGCTTGCTTATTTAGCGGCTTATGTGCTTCAAGTTCCATCTGAGCAAAAGCAAATGATGCTCACACACAATGATGCGTCGCATCTGTTGCGGGCGCTCATTGCAGCATTTCGTACCGAAGTCTCGCTCATTGGCAATATTGTCGAAACAGGCACTATTTTTTCATTGAATTAGGTTTTCGTGATGTCTACAGAATCCCCATCGAAACAAACGCCCGAAGAGTCTAAAAGAAAACGCAACCATGTTCTAACAGCCGCCTCATACAAAACAGTCGTTGAGAAACAGATCCAAGAGGCGATGGAGCGTGGTGAATTCGATAACTTGCCCGGCAAAGGCAAACCGCTTGATCTTGATATCAATCATTATGCGGGCGATAACGAATTGGCGTTCAAAATGTTAAAGGATAACAACTTCACCCTGCCGTGGATTGCCGATCGGAATCGCTTGTTTGAGGACATTAGTGATTTTCGGGAACGCATGCTGTATCAATGGCAGCTACACGGGGTGCAGGTGCTTGCCATGCTGCGCGGCGGACAAGAGCACGTTGCCCAACGCCGTTGGACCGCCTTGCTGATGCAGTGGCAAGCGGGGATTGATCGACTCAACAAACGAATTGGCGATGTCAATATGGGGATTCCCGTTCGCAATTTAGAGATTTTGTCGCTAGGCATTGATTCAGAACTAACCCGTATCGGTGTGAAACGTGAGTTGGCGGACAACCTAGGTGAATAGCCCAAAGGCGACAAAAGAGCGCCGTCTCCACTCGCATCAAAAACAAATCGGCCGACTTGACAAAACCCTAGCTCGGCTTGAAGGCGTCAATCGACGTTTATCAACGGGTCGGCTGGCGATTGTGATCGTCGGCTTGTTATTGACGACGATTGCGCTCAGCTACGCAACAAGGCAGCTTAGCGCGGCGCTCTTTTTTGTTGCGTTTGCAGCATTTATAGGGCTTGTTGTACGCCATCGTCGCCTGCGTGGCAGCATCCAACGTTTCACTATTTTACGCTCGTTGAAACAGGATCGGGTAGCTCGTATGCAGCTTGCTTGGGACAAGTTACCCGCCGCGCTTGTGGTTCCCAATCGGGAACGCAGCGCGTTAGAAGTTGATTTTGATTTGGTTGGTGAGCATTCGCTGCATCGGTTGTTGGATACTTGTGTTTCGGCCGAATCAAGCCAGCGTCTACGCAGTTGGTTGAATGTGGGGCGGGGAAATTCGGCCGAAATCGACCACCGCCAAACCCTGATTCGCGAACTCACCCCACTCCACTACTTCCGCGACAAACTCCAGCTCAACGCACGGCTCGTCAACAGCAAAAACAAACGCTGGGACAGCAATCACCTCAACGAATGGCTGCACCGTGAAGACGGCGACGGGTTACAAATGTGGCTAATTCCCTCAGTTGTGCTTGCCATCCTCAACACGATCCTCTATTTGCTGGCGCAGTTTGACTTCATCGGCGACTGGTGGCTGTTGTCGCTGTTTGCTTACGCAGCCACAAACATATTCGCCATGCGCCACACAGGTCAGGCGTTTAGCGATGCCAGCTACCTGCGCGACAATCTCGAAGCGTTACAAACAATCTTTGACCACCTCGAATCGTTTCGCTACCGCAACAAACCTGCCCTAAAAGCATTGTGTCAGGTCTTTACAAATAACGATGATGCGAGCACACGCCCAAGCGTCCAACTGCGCCGCGTCGTGCGCGTTTTGGGCGGTATGGGCATCACGATGGGCAATCCGATTGTCGCGATGCTGCTGCACCTGCTGTTTCCTTGGCATATCCTGCTAACGCTCCAGCTCAATCGGGTCAAGCAGTCGTTGACAGAACAAATGCCGCTGTGGCTGGACGCATGGTTTGAGCTAGAGGCGTTGAGTGCTTTCGCCAACTTCGCCTATCTAAACCCTAATTACCACTTTCCAGAACAGGCTGCTAAGACGGGCGATCCTTTTGCGGCAACCCACCTTGGGCATCCGTTGATCGATGATGCGGCGAAGATCCGCAATAGCTGTACGAGCGGCGCAGTCGGCCGAGTCAATTTGATTACTGGCTCAAATATGGCGGGGAAAAGCACCTACCTGCGCACAATTGGCATCAATTTGATTCTCGCCTATGCAGGTTCGGTCGTCGATGCAGCGCACTTTTCGTTTGTCCCCGCACGTCTCGCCTCCTGCATCCGCGTCAGCGACTCAATCGCCGATGGCTTTTCCTACTTTTATGCTGAAGTCCGCTGCCTCAAAGCAATCTTGGACGCGCTTGAAGCACCCACCCCACAGCCGCTCATCTTTTTTATTGACGAGATTTTCCGAGGTACAAATAACCGTGAACGGCTGATCGGCGGACAGGCGTTGATTCAAGCGATGGCGGGCCAAAATGGGGTTGGTTTGCTCTCAACTCATGATCTGGAGCTTGTTCAGCTAGCAGACAACAACAACCAGTTAGCCAACTATCATTTCCGCGAGGAAGTAATCGACGGGCAAATGGTGTTTGACTATCTGCTGCGTGACGGCCCCTGCCCCACCACCAACGCGCTGCGAATTATGGCGCTGGCTGGGCTGCCTATAACTCTCACCGAGCAGCCTATTTAGAAAATCAGTTATTGGGAATTTCCACAGGCTCGCAGCCCACAACTTGGAATTGGTCGAGCGTGGTGACAACCACATCGGCCGATGTACGCACCGCATCCGCATTGCCGCCACCGCCCAAAATGCCAACGGTTGCCAATGTGCCAGCCCGTTTGCCCGTCGTCAAATCGCTCACCGTATCGCCCACAAACAGCATCCGCGCGGGAGAAACGTCTAGTTGTTCTGCAATGCTCAACAGGCTTGTCGGATCTGGCTTGGCGGGCAGGCCATCGTCACCACAAACGGTTGCGCTCACATATTGGCTGATGTTGAGCAGGTCAAGCGTTGCCAGCGTGCCAGCGCGATTGTCACTGGTGTTCACCGCCACTTGAATGCCTGCCGCCGTCATTTGGGCAAATAGTGAGCCGAGATCGCCTGTTGGCTGGAGTTCGCTGAGCGCAGGGGGATTCTCGAAAATTTCGGCCGACTGTGCCACCAAAACCTCTGCCTCATGCCAGCCCATCCCCTGACTAAACAGCACGCCTGCCGCCAGCGTGTAAAGTTGGCCCATCGTGCCGACCGCCATCGGGCTGTCTGGAACCACGTTTTCACCATCGTAGCCCAGCGTGCCGCACAACAAATAGCGCGTCAGCATACTGCCGCCAGCAACCTCAATGAGCTGGTCGATCCAGCGTTTGGTACGCGTTCCCCAGAGGTGGTTAAAGTCGACGAGCGTTCCGTCTTTGTCAAACGCAATCGCGTCAACATCAAAAATTTGATCTGCAATTTGGATTTGTGTCATGGCTTTGGGTCTCAGGTTTTTAGATGGTTAGGAAGAGGGACAGCGAGTTTCTCTGCGGCGTCGACCAACTGTTGCCAAGCCGCATCGTGCAGAGGAACGCCGTTTGTGATGCGTTCGGCATAGGTGTGCTGTTCTGGTTCACCAGGGACCAGCACCTCATCATTGTCTGGGGTTGGTTTGATCGCTTTGGTTTTGTCAAACAGGGTGGCGCTGTCAGTGAGAAATGCTTGAATCGGCCGAAATCGATCAATGTCAAGCACAATGAACAGCGCCCCGTTGCGCATGCGCTGCCCTTCTTCAAGCGACGGCCAGCCCGTTGCGGACAAAACCCCACCCAGCAGCTCGACCAGCAGCCCCAGCCCGAACCCTTTGTAAGCGCCCATCGACTTGAGCACGCCGCCCGTGTAAAGGTCATGCGGATCGGTTGACGGCTCGCCGTTGCTGTTCAAAATCCAGCCCTCTGGGATCGACTTGCCAGCGATTCGCGCCACGCGTACCTTGCCTTCCGCCACCACACTGGTCGCATAATCGAGCAAAAACGGCTCACGGCCTTCAATTGGAACCGCAGCCGCAAAGGGGTTTGTGCCAAGCAGTGATTCCATGCCGCCATGTGGCGCAACTCGCCCGCGACGCGACGCCACGTTGCAAAACGCAATGGCCGCCAAATTTTGCTCGGCCGCCATTTCAACCCATTCGCCCACGCGGCCGATATGATGGCTGTTAAACAAGGTCACACCTGCAATGCCGTGCGTCTTGCCAAGCTCGATCGCGTGCTGCATGGCAAATTTTGCGACGACCTGCCCAAACGTGCTGTTGCCATCAATCTGCGCCGTTGCGCCCGATTCGCTGGCAACGGCAGGCTGTGCCGTAGGAAAAATGTTCTCCGTGTCGATCGCCTCTAAATATTGAACTGTACGCACCACGCCGTGCGAGTCATGCCCTGTGAGGTTCGCCCACACAAGCGAATGGGCAACCGTTTGCGCATTTTCGGCCGAAGCACCTGCCGCCACAAAAATGCGCTCAATAAACTTAGTTAGCTGTTCGGCCGAGATGGTGATCATAGACCGCAATTCTAACCCATTCGCAGGAAAGTAAAGCGTGGGCGTTAATAAAGTTGCGCCTTTTCAATAGTTTCCATTCCGCCAATTTCGTGCTATCCTGTTTAAACAAACGTCAAGCGCGTGACCCATGACAGAGTAAGCAAACACACCTCCCCCTATCCAAACATTCGCAGCGCGAACGATTAAATGTTCGCAATCGCCTTCTGCTGCCTATATCCCACCGTGTTGAGCCTTTCTAGGCAAAATTCTATGTTTCACTTTTCACGCTCATGCTTACTGCACACCAACTCTCTAAAACTTTTGATCTCGATCCCTTATTTGAAAACGTCACCTTTAGCGTCAATCGCGGCGAACGTGTTGGGCTGATTGGGCCAAACGGCAGCGGTAAAACGACGCTGTTTCGCATTCTCACGGGCGAGCTGTCTGCCACAAGCGGACATGTCG
Source organism: Promineifilaceae bacterium (SeqCode) (assembly GCA_049614105.1). Lineage (GTDB taxonomy): Bacteria > Chloroflexota > Anaerolineae > Promineifilales > Promineifilaceae > CALECP01. The sequence continues at coordinate 465 of JBMZDF010000386.1, read as the reverse complement.
CGCATTCGGCCGATCTGCGTATCGGCTATCTGCCGCAAGGGTTCGAGCTTGACCCTGACAAAACGCTTGGCGAAACGCTCGATCTTGCCGTTGGCAACATCGATGCGCTCGAAACGGAGCTAGGCGACATCGCGATGGCGATGGCGGAGTCGCCCAATGATGCGGCGCTTCAGGAAAGGTATGATGTGGTGTTGGAGCGTATTATTTCGGCCGAAACAGGCACGGCCGCCACTATCACCACCGCACTTGGCCTCGACAAAATTGACCCAACTCTGCCCAATCACGTTCTCAGCGGCGGTCAGAAAACACGCCTTGCGCTCGCCCTCATCCTGCTCCGTCAACCCGATCTGCTGCTGCTTGATGAACCGACCAATCATCTGGACATCGAAATGCTGGAGTGGCTTGAAAATTGGCTGGCGGGCTTTCAAGGTGGCGTGCTGCTCATTTCCCATGACCGCACGTTTC
>JBMZDF010000385.1:0-6029 GCA_049614105.1 Promineifilaceae bacterium (SeqCode) | reverse complement strand
CTTGTGAAGATTCGATTTGATGAGTTGCTCTTCATACAATCCAAAGGGGAATATGTCCAATATCGGAGTACAGCCAGTAATACGATGAGCCTTCAGTCCCTCAAGCAACTGGAAACTGTGTTGCCAGAGTCTCAATTTATGCGGGTTCATAAATCATTTATCGTCAATCTTCAAAAAATTGATGCAGTTCGATTACTTCGGTAATGTATAACTCTGTCATATTGCTTTCTTTGGATTAGGTGACAGTCTCTTTCCAGCCAATATTGACTCGTCAAGGCGATCAGGGAAGAGACTGTCATTTTGTTATTACAACGGTACGACGCCACCGTAGGGGACACCTGTCAGGTAAGCCATATCGCGCTTAAACGTTGTGAGATCATTGAGGTTAAATTGATTGAGATGATCGTGTCCGCAAGCGCGTGCCAAGACCTGCATCAGATGGGTGCTGGCTTCAAAGAAGTTTTGTAGCTGAACGGCCGATTGACGAATTTTGAGCCGCGCCCGCAAGTTTAGCTTTTGGGTGGCGATGCCGACAGGGCAATTATTGGTGTGACAAGCCCGCATGCCTAAGCAGCCAATCGCCTGCATTGCTGAGTTCGAGACAGCGACGCCGTCTGCGCCAAGCGCCATCGCTTTGGCAAAATCAGATTCGGTGCGTAGACCGCCCGTGATAATCAGCGTTACATCGCCGCTGACGCCTAATTTGTTAAGGTGATGCCGTGCGCGTGCCAAAGCTGGAATGGTTGGAACTGAAATATTGTTCTTGAACACATCGGGGGCTGCGCCTGTGCCGCCGCCGCGCCCGTCTAAAATGATGTAATCTGCACCGCAAGCAAGCGCAAAGTCGATGTCCGCCTCGATATGTTGAGCCGATAGCTTAAATCCAATGGGGCCACCGTTCATAACCTCGCGTGCTTTTGCAGCCATTTCGCGAAAATCTTCAACCGTTGCCAGTGTCGGAAAGGTCGCAGGGCTGACCGCATCTGTGCCTGGCGTTAACTCACGAACTTCTGCAATTTTGCCAACAACCTTCGAGCCAGGTAGATGACCCCCTGTGCCTGTTTTGGCCCCTTGACCGCCTTTGAAGTGGAACGCTTGGCATTTGGCAACTTTGTCCCAGCTAAAGCCAAACCCACCAGATGCAAACTCATAGAAATAGCGTGAGTTTGCGGCCTGTTCCTCTGGCAACATGCCGCCTTCACCTGAGGCGATGCCCGTTCCCGCCAGCTCTGCGCCCATTGCAAGCGCGATTTTTGCTTCTTCGCTTAGTGCGCCAAAGCTCATATCGCTGACAAACAGCGGGATGTCGAGTACAAGCGGTTTAGCCGCTTTGGGGCCAATGACGAGCTGCGTGCCGACGGGATCGTTGTCCATGAGTGGTCGCGTTGCCATTTGTGCCGTCACAAACTGGATGTCGTCCCAATCTGGCAGTCCTTCATTGGAGACACCCATCGACGAGACTTTGCCATGATGCCCCACTTTTTTGAGTCCGTCTTTGGCGAGGGTGCGAATATATTTGTTGTGCGGTTCGTCTTGGGAGCCGACCATATCGTCGTAAAGGCCGAGATATTTTTGGCGGTTGTAGGGCTGAGGATTAGTAATGGCGTAGGCTTCAACTTCAGCTTCATCGACGAGGACAGAATCGGCCGCATGATCGACCCACGCCGTAAATTTGTGCAGCACTTCCTCATTGTTGTAGGTACTAACGCCCGTATCATACCGATAATCCCAATTGTGAACGCCACAAATCAGGTCATCACCACGAACAAAGCCATCAGACAACAATGCGCCACGATGCAGACAGCGACCATACAGAACAGAAACGGTATCGTCGGCACGCACGATAACGAGATCGACATTGGCAACAAGCGCGTATTGTGGGTCGCGATCAGGCAGCGTGCTCCATTTTGCGATTTCAATAGGTTGAGTCATTCAGTTGCTCCTTACTTTGAGTTTGTAAAACTTCGATATAGTTCAAGACGTTGTGATGACGTGAAGTATTACGGCATCATAACGTGAAGCACAATGCCTGCCAGCATAAGTTTATACACGACGCCGATAGCATAAATTAAGTAGATTCTGTTTTTTTATTCAACATTCAATATTTCTCTCAGTCCGCCACAATTAGATAGCCCAATTGTGTGATGTCCTGCGTTTCCCAATGTAGCTCTTCAAACCAGTCAACCGTGTGAAACCAGCGCATCACAATTTCGGTGGGGATGCGCGTGGGCTGTCCGCCGAGCAGCGCCCGATAGGAAGACCAACGCCAGTTGCGGAAGTTGTCGCAATGGGCGTGAAGGGTTGGGTTTTGGTGAATGTAGCGGATGAGATAGGGGAACTGCTGTCGTTGAGTAACTTGGATAATTTGCAGGGCGTCAAGAGGGAGATTGCCGTTGAGCGGGGCGGTGTCATCGTTTAACAGGCGTTTGAGTTGGGTGAAGGGGGAACTCGGCCGAAAATCCTCCAGCGCTCCCTCCCAACAATTAATCTGCCCGCGCAGCGTGTGAACCCGCACAAAAAAGTGAAAATGATTTGGCAACAGACAATAAGCATATGTATCGAACACATTGCTCATGTGCTGCGTGTACAAACGCAAAAATTGCTCATAATCGGCCGATGAGCGAAACAGCCGCTGCTCATATTCCCCTGATAAATAAATATGGTAGAACGCATTTGGTTTAAGAGGCACAGCCCAATTGTAAAGGATGATGCGGAAAAGACGAGGGAGAAATGGGACGTATGGAGGCGATAGGTTGAAAACACAGGTTAAATGAACTAGACTTCGTTTCATATTATGAAATAAAGTTTCACATTATGAGGTGATCAATGAGCCAAGTACAGCAATTTATCGATATGGAACAAACTTATGCGGCCAAAACATACAAGCCGCTCGACGTTGTGATTGAGCGTGCCGAGCGCGTTTGGGTTTATGATGTAGACGGCAACAAATACCTTGATTGCCTCAGCGCCTATTCGGCCGTGAATCAAGGCCACTGTCATCCACGGATCAAGCAAGCGATGATTGAGCAGCTTGGCCGAGTGACCTTGACCTCACGTGCGTTTCGCAACAGCCGCATGGGGCCTTTTCTCAAGCGTTTGAGCGAAATCACAGGATATGACAAATCAATCCCGATGAATTCGGGGGCAGAGGCGGTTGAGACGGCAATCAAGGCGGCGCGTAAGTGGGGATATGTGGCGAAAGGGGTTGAAAAGAATTCGGCCGAAATTATCGTCTGCGAAGGCAACTTCCACGGTCGCACCACAACGATTATCAGCTTTAGCAGCGAACCCGCGTACAAAGATTTGTTTGGCCCCCACACGCCCGGCTTCAAATTTGTGCCATATGGTGACGCGGCAGCGCTCGAAGCGGCGATCACGCCCAACACGGTCGCCTTTTTGGTCGAGCCGATTCAAGGGGAAGGTGGGGTCAACGTCCCAACGGCAGGCTATCTCAAAGCGGCCAGTGAGGTTTGTAAACGAAACAACGTCCTGTTTATCGCGGACGAAATCCAAACGGGCTTAGGTCGCACGGGCAAGCTGTTTGCCTGTGACCATGAAGACGTGCGCCCCGACATTATCACGGTGGGCAAGGCGCTTAGCGGCGGCTTCTATCCCGTATCGGCCGCAATCGCAGACGATCATATTTTGGGTCTGTTCAAGCCGGGCGATCACGGCAGTACGTTTGGCGGCAATCCGCTCGGTTCGGTTGTGGCACATGCTGCGCTTGATGTGTTGCTTGATGAAAAATTGGTTGAGCGTTCGGCCGAATTGGGCGACTATTTTATGGGCCGTCTGCGCCGCATCGAAAGCGACCTGATTAAAGAAGTGCGCGGCAAAGGGTTGTTGATTGGTGTTGAACTGCACGTTGATGCCCGTCCCTATGCTGAAGCACTACAGGCACGTGGTCTGCTCGCCAAAGAAACGCATAATACTGTGATTCGCTTCGCGCCACCCTTGGTCATCACCAAAGAGGAGATCGATTGGGCCATCGCGCATATCGAAGCGGTTTTCGCGTAAAAAGAGAGACGATATGCTCTCAAAGTTTAGAAACTCAGTATGAAACAGCATAAGACAATTCAACTATTGGGTGTCCCGATGGATTTGGGACAAAATCGGCGTGGGGTTGATATGGGGCCGAGCGCCTTGCGCTATGCGGGGCTGCAAGGGCGTTTGGAGCAGCTTGGCTATTCGGTTGAGGATAATGGCAATATGACCGTGCCAAATCCAGAGGAATCGAGCGCAAAAATTGGCACGCGGCGGCTGTATGCGATTGCGGATGTGTGCGAGGCTGTTTTTGATTGGGGTCAAGAAGTCAATTCGGCCGAAACGATCACCCTCTACCTCGGCGGCGACCACAGCATTAGCATTGGCTCCATCAAAGCGGTGCGGAACCCTGCCAAAACGGGCGTCATCTGGGTTGATGCACACGCCGATTTCAATACGCCGCAATCTTCCCCCAGCGGCAATATTCACGGGATGCCCGTTGCCGTTTTGACAGGTGAGGGCGCAGAGCCGTTGGTTCGCATTGGTGATGGGGTCACAATTCCCGCGCAGAATTTTGTGCAGATTGGGGTACGAGATGTCGATTCGGCCGAACGTGTCCGCCTACAAACGAGCCAAATCAACGTGATCACCATGAGCCAAGTTGATAGATATGGTGTGGCGACCATTGCTAAAGAAGCGCTTGCAAAGCTAGCCCACTGCACCGCCCTGCACGTCAGCCTTGATCTCGATTCGCTTGATCCGTCGGAAGCGCCGGGCGTTGGCACGGCGGTGCGCGGCGGCTTGACCTATCGGGAGGCGCATTTGCTGATGGAGATGTTGGGCGACAGTGGGAAAGTCGTTTCGGCCGATGTGGTTGAAGTCAACCCAATTTTAGATCGCGGCAATATAACGGCCGAACTTGCAGTAGAATTGGTTGCATCCTTGCTTGGTAAACGCATCTTGTAAGACACACAGGCTCAGCGGCCTATTCAACATCAACATGTATTTATGAAAACATCTTACTCTGGCACTCAATCAGTTGTTCGTGCAATCCGTCTCCTCAAATTATTTGGTGGCTCGCAAGCAGTTTGGAGTCTGACCGAAATTGTAGGGGCGGCAGGGCTTAACAAAACAACGGTGTTTCGCATGTTGACCGCGCTTGAAAGCGAGGGATTGCTCGAACGAACTGAAAACGGCAGCTATCGTTTGGGGGCGGAAATGGTCGCCTTGGGTGGTCGCGCCCTGCACGCGAACAGCTTGCGCCAGCTTGCTCAGCCTGTTTTAGAGCAGCTTGTTGACCTAACGAGCGAACGCACGACGCTTGAAGTGCCTGTCACCAATCCTGACGGCACGCTTTCTATGCTGATGATGGTGGAGATTCAGGGGAAGCATCTAATCGGTATCAATCAATATGTGGGCAGTCGTTTGCCAATTCACGCGACATCGACGGGCAAAGCGCTGCTGGCCTCTATGCCAGATGAGGAGCGCGATATTGTGATGCAGCAAGCGTTCGTGCCATTGACACGCAATACGCTGGTTGACAACGCTTCTTTATTGAAAGAGCTTGTGACCGTTCGGGCGCGAGGGTATGCTGTCGCGCTGGGTGAGTTAGAAGTTGGGCTGATGGCGGCTGGTGCGGCTATTTTTAATTATGAGGGTCGGCCGATAGCGGCGGTCAGCATCGAAGGGCCGTTATCGCGAATTGATGAGGTGCGGCTGCATGAGCTGGCGGGGGAGTTGGTCAAATCGGCCGAAATTATCTCCCACCGCCTCGGCTATCGTCCTATTTAGCTCAGGACAAAGCTTTGTAATCTGTTTCAAGCATCGAATAAAAATACTCATCCCACCAAACGCCGTTTTCTCTGAGAAAACACTGCCTGAAGTGCCCTTCTCTCACCATCCCCAATTTTTCCATCAAACGATAAGAGGCATGATTTTCTGGTTGGCAGGTTGCAATGATTCTGTGCAGGCCAAGGGTGTCAAACCCATATGAGATAACGGCCGATGCCGCTTCATAAGCAAATCCCCGTCTCTGATAGGTAGGG
>JBMZDF010000384.1:0-6036 GCA_049614105.1 Promineifilaceae bacterium (SeqCode) | reverse complement strand
CTGGAGATCGAGCAGGCCTGGGTCGACGACATCGCGGCCGGTCTGCCCGAACTGCCCGACGCCAAGAAAGCGCGCTTCATCAAGGACTTCGGATTGTCGGACTACGACGCCAGCGTGCTTACGGCAGAGGTCGCGAATGCCGCCTATTTCGAGGACGTGGCCGAAGGCCGCGACGGCAAGCTGGCCGCGAACTGGGTTATCAACGAACTCTTCGGACGTCTCAAGAAGGACGGCGACCGCGCCATCACCGACAGCCCGATTTCCGCCGCGCGGTTGGGTCAGATCGTGGCGTGACGGTTCACAGTTCGGCCGAACACGACCCGTGGCGCATCGACTTTATCGACACAGGCGAGCACACAGAAAAAGCAAGCCGCATCGCCCGCGTTGCCGACTATCTCAATGGCGACCGCTTTTTTGTCACCTATGGGGACGGCGTTGGCAACGTTGATATTGGCGCACTGGTCAAATTCCACGAGCAGCACGGCAAGGTCGGCACGGTAAGCGCAATCCAGCCGGGTCATTATCAATATGGCACAATCGAAGCGGACGAAAACGGGCTGATTAGCGAGTATGCACAATATCCGCCGTTGCCCTACTGGATCAACGCTGGATTTATGCTGTTTGAGCGCACGTTGCTGGATGAAATCGACGCGGGAGACGAGACGCCGCTCGAAACGCACGTATTGCAAAAATTACTTGAACGCAACGAACTGATGATGTATCGTCATTATGGTTTTTGGCAGTCGATGGATACGCTCAAAGACGCGCTAGAATTAGACAAACGCTGGCGTAAAGATGCGCCATGGAAAGTATGGGAATAACATGCAAATTGTGAAAACAGATCACAATTTTACGTTTTACGCCTTACAGTTTATCCCAACATGAAAGTGTTAGTAACAGGCAGCACAGGCTTTATCGGCCGATACGTCGTATCCCGCTTGCTGGAGCAGGGGCATGATGTTGCGCTGCTTGTGCGCGAAGCATACGGGATGGGGACACCGTTGCCACCTCATCTGGCGCGGCGACGATTCGAGCTACAAACGGTATATGCTGATTTACGCAACTATCGGATGACGGTGCGGGCGGTGCAGGAAGCTGCGCCCGACACGGTGATCCATTTGGCGGCAGCAGGCGCGACGGAGCCATTTTTGCCAATTGATACGGCACTGCGTCACAATGTGAACGGGACGCTGAATTTGATGCGGGCCTGTTTTGAAAAATTCGGCCGAATTCAAACCCTCATCACCGCACGCACACCGGGCGAACGAACCTCCATGAATGTGTATGCTGCCAGCAAAGCAGCCGCTTGGAACTTCTGTCAAATGTACGCTCGCACCCGTCAATGGCCGATTGTGGGCGCGATGGTGTTTCAATCTTATGGGTGGGGCCAGCCGCAGCATGCACTGATCCCCAGCGCGTTTCGCGCCGCTATTGCGAATGAAGATTTTGCGATGACAAGCGGTAGCCAACAGCGCGATTGGATCGATGTGCGAGATGTAGCGCGTGGGATTTGCTGTTTGCCAGAGGCGAACTGTCAACCTGGCGAGACAATTGAGCTTGGCACGGGGCGACTTTCGTCCGTGGCCGAAGTGGTTCAGTTAATCTACGATGTGACAAGCAGCAGCGGGAAACCGTTAATTGGCGCTTTGCCCGGACGGCCTGGGGAAGAACAAGTGCAGGTTGCGCACGTTGGGCGCAACGCAAGCCACAAATGGCAAGCGCAATACACGTTGCGTGATGGGCTTAAACAATATTTCGATTGCTATAACGAAGAGCGCCTTTCTAGTTAGAAAGGCGCTGTCTAATTGCAGGCTATTCTTCGGTTAATAATCCTAGCCAGTAGTCACTGCCAGACCAATAGTTTGTGCCAGCCCAGTAATTTGTGCCAGCCCAGTAGTGTGAACTGTGATCGACAAGGTTTTCAGACCAGTCTGTACTCCCAGACCAAGACCAATCGCCAGACCAAGACCAGTCGCCAGACCAAGACCAATCGCCAGACCAAGACCAGCCGCCAGACCAAGACCAGCTACCGTTCCAATAAGTTGTGCCATTCCAATAGTAAGAGCCGTTCCACAATGATGAACTGGAATCGGGGTCTTGCATCATGATGTTGTTCACTTCAACAACACGATCCATATCAGATTCGGTGGCGACCCGTACACAATTGCCGTTAGCGGCGTTGGATACGACCCATTTCCAGTTCGCATGAGATTGGACTGAGCCAAGCCCGCCCGCATTTAAGCTGCCATAATCAGTTAGGCTGCCGTCGCTATTGACACGGTGGATGTTGATAGTAGATGAGGCATTATTTTTGAACGTAACGGTATGAACTGGCCCCGTTGGGCTAGAGTCTAATCGGTCGACAATAGCACAGTGCGGGTCAGCACGGCTGATAACATATGCTTCTAGGGTGTCATCGTAGCGGGCTGGACCAATGATCTTTTCATCGATGGAGCGTTGTGGGAGGCTCGGTGCATTGGGGCTATTTTCTACGGCTTGAATCGGCCGAATTTTGCCTGCACCTTGTTGGAAAGCGGAGAAGGTTTTGTACTCGTTGTTGCTAGTGTGGACTAATGGTTCGGCCGAATTTTGCAGCAAATATTTCACCTGGTCAGGTGTCAAATTCGGATTCTTCTCAAGCATCAGCGCAATCACACCCGATGTAACCGCTGTTGATGCTGAAGTCCCTGCGCCTAAATAATATTCACCCTGTACCTGTTTCACATCTTTCTTCATTGCAAAATGGCTGTTTGCGTTAACAGGCATCGCAATGTGTGCGCCGGGCGCAATGATGTCTGGCTTAACAAAGCCCATTTCGGTTGGCCCGTTGGCGCTGAACGGCGGAATATAATCATCGTTCGGGAAGCCAGGCGTAAATGCGTCTGTGTAAGACCCCACCGTGATGACGAAAGGATCGTTGCCCGGCGTTGTGATAGACCCCACATGAGGCCCTGTGTTGCCTGCCGCTGCAACAACAATCACGCCTTCTTCCCACAGGCGCTCAACCGCTTGGTTAAGCGGATGGTTCCAGTAAGGCCCTTCAACTGGCCCCATCAACGACATATTGACGATGCGGATGTTGAAATAATTGTGAACGAGGCGAATCGTTTCGAGACCATAGATAACCTGCGAATAGGTTCCCTTGCCTTCACTATCTAAAACCCGAACGTTATAAACGTCGGCCTCTGGCGCAACACCAATGTAGCGACCGTTAAACTTTTGACGACTGCCGATGATGCTTGCCATGAACGTACCATGTCCATTGTCGTCAACATCGTTGTCGCTTGTCGAATTATGATTAAATCCAGACTCAACGCCCAAAATTTCTGCATCAAAGCCTGTATCCATGACGGCAATACCGACGTTGCGGCCATAAATGTTGTTTCCATGGATTGACGCAATGCCAAGTTCGTCTAGATAGTCGGTTGGTTTGACATTATCTGAATCAGCTTGCGGAACGAGATAAGGTGCAAGATAGGAGCCGTCAATCACTTCACGTGTGCCGCCGGGTGGTTGCCATGCGACAGAGAGATGGTCCCCGCCGCCTGTTTCCTGTTGAATCGCTTCGATGTAATAACGCTGTCCAGCTTCTAAATGAATCGTCGCCGAGCGTTGCCCGTTGCGATACTCCCACGCACGCTGTGGAACCCATAAACTGACGTAAGCGATGCGTTCTTTTTCATCCGCACGCTCTGTTTGACTTAGATAGAGTTCGCCATAATCATCGGCCGCAATCCAGAACGTATAGTTGCCCGTTTGAGGTGGATACACATACCCGCGCATTCTTGAGCCAGAGTAGGTTGATGAATTGGCTGGTGCTTCAAACAGATCGTGATAGGCGCTGCCTGCTGGATTGGTTGGGTAGTTTGCATGTTCTGTGAGCGCACTAATCCCCGATCCATAAATGCCGTACCAATATTCGCGCAGGATTGACCCCCTTGTTTCGTCAGGAATTGAGCGGAATAAGACGTTGTCTGGAATGGGTTGATGGTTGATGCCAGGGCCAGAATAATGCAGATCAAGCTGCTCGGTCGCGTGGTGATGATAATAATCAACCTCAATCGTGTGGTAGCCCGCCGTTAAGCTGATCTCGCCGCTATCTTGCGTGTAGGTGGTGATGCTGTTGATGTCGCCAAGAACCTGCCCGTTTACTTTTAAGCGGGCTTTGCAGTCAGCGCCGACGGTGAAATTGTAAGTGCCCGTTGTGGGGACATAAATGAACCCTGTGTAGCGGAAGGCAAACACAGTAGTGGCATTTCGCGGGCTGAGATCGAAGTTGCTAACAACACCCTGATAGAGGGGCGTTAGCTGGCTGAGATTGGGGAGACTGCCGTGTTGATGGACGCGATAGTATTGATAGTTAAGACCTTGCTCGCCGTTGCTGCGCTGGTCGGCCGATTCCCGTTGCGTCAGAATGATGTTGTCGAGGTACAGTTCTGGCAGCGGGTTGGCGGTCATGTTCTGCCATAGGAGGCCATGAATTTCGGCCGAATCTGTCAAATCCTCCAGCGCAACTTCAAACTTCTGCCACTTGCCAGCCTGCGCTTGAACAATAATGCTCGATGTGCCTAGCAACGCACCCTCTTTGCCAACCGCTTGAACCCATAATTGCTGGTCACCCTCTGTCCCACCATGCAGCCAAAAACTGAGCGTGTCATAGTCAGTTTCGTTAAAAGGGGTGTCGGTGACGAGATAAACGGCCGAATAGGGCGTATCTAAGGTTGCACCAATCGTTTTTTGATTATCTTCTTCGAGAGGGCTAGGGTTGCTGGCTAAGAGTGTAAGCTGCCCCCAATTTGCAGTTGACCAGCCCGATTCGAGAGATTCTTGATAAATGGGGCGGATAGGTGGCGCGAGCGAGCTGGCTTCGCGTGTGCTTTCTTCCTCAGTTAAGGCTAACTCATCATCTGGGCCAAACTCGTCCTCTCCATTAAGGACCGACGGCAGGTAGATGCTATGGGTTGCCTCAAAATCTTCGGGAAGCAAACTATTGATGTGGACAGGGCGTGCTTGAAAATCTTGGTAAGTGTGGACGGGTGCATCAAGAATAATGTTTTCCACATTTTCTAGCGCTTGCAAATCACTGTACTGTTGTGCTGGCAGGCTAACCAGCCAGCCATTGATCAGGGTGAGTTCTTGCTCGATTGTGCCACCGATCGATTCGATTTCTGTGGGTAGCGTTTCGGCCGAACCTTGAACAATCACGTTGATCTGTGGCAGCGTCACCGAGACCGTATCACCCCGACTTGCATCGACCCAGATAGTTGGCTGCATCAACATGCCCAAACCGACCCCGGCCGTCATAATAATAAGCGCGATAGTTAAATATGAAACGAAACGACTTTTAGAGCTAAAAAACCTATACATGCTTACTCCCAGCGTCAAATGGGCGAGTCAAAAATGTAGAAGATTAATAGAGTGGTCTATCAATCCCTTTTGACTCTCAGCGTTCAAAAACCTCTTGTCAGAACAAGTAATTGAAGCCGTAATGCGCTGATGGAAGTCGCTGTCTTCAATTTATACTTTCTGCCAATCAGATCATCCCATTTCTAACTTTCAATAAAGCTTGCTATCTTAAGCGCTTTGACGGCGATCTATAGGACTTTTGGTTATTGTCAGGAAATATCTTGCGTTACGGTTGTGATATTGACAGATTGGGCGTGATTTGGGCACTAGAATTGCAGAAGAGCAGAAGCGCAAGGGGCTGTTTGGCAATGCTGTGGCCGCTTAGATTCTCTTTGTTCGTAACGACTTACGAGTCGTCAGAAATCACAATCTGACCATAAGAATGACCGACAGAGACATTGGCATACGGTTCAAACGCCCATCACGACAAGCCGTCATCTCTAAAAATCTGACTAACTAGGTAACATTCTTTATGCTTTTGTAAGAATTCAAAACGTAAGTTACCTCACTAAGATGGCATCTAAGAGACAGTAGGAAGTTTATTCCTTAGTAGCCGACAGATTAGCAATGAACAACGTTACGGTTCTTGGGCTTTAGCCCGTGAAAGCCCCGTTCTTTCAAGTCGGGGAT
>JBMZDF010000383.1:0-6042 GCA_049614105.1 Promineifilaceae bacterium (SeqCode) | reverse complement strand
CTGTGCATGGCGCAAACCGTTTGGGAACAAATTCGCTGACAGATTTGGTTGTATTCGGCCGACGCTCCGGCAAACATGTCGCTGAATACGCAAATTCAGTCGATTTCCTGCCACTACCAAGCGGCGCAGCAGACAAGGCGATTGCCGAGTTGAACCGCATCCGTCAAAACACAGGCGGCGTAAAAGGGTACAAGTTGCGTTCCGCGATGCAGGAAATGATGACCGAACAGGTTGGCGTGTTCCGCTTGCAGGAAGGTATGGACGACGCCGTTGCCAAACTGGATGATCTCAAGCAAGAGTGGCAGGATAATCTTGAAATTGACGACAAAGGCAAGATTTTTAACACGGATTTGCTTGAAGCGTGGGAATTAGGCAACCTGCTCGACATCGCACGTATCACAGCCTACTCGGCCGCGATGCGCCCTGAGAGCCGTGGTGGACATGCTCGTGACGATTACAAAGAGCGTAACGATGACGAATGGCTCAAGCACACCTTGTGTTTCTTGAAAGAGGACGGCAGCTTGGAGCTACGCTACAAAGATGTGACGCTTGGTCGGTATGAACCGAAGCCGCGTGTTTACTAAGAGGTAACGGAACATGAGAGTAGAACTACGAATTCGTCGCTACAACCCAGAAGGGAAAAACAAAAAACCGCATTTCCAGAACTTCACGCTGGAAAATTGCAATGAAAACGACACAATTCTAGAGTTGCTGCACCGCGTCAAGTGGGAACAGGACGGCACGCTTGCGCTGCGCCGTTCTTGCGCACATGGCGTTTGTGGCTCCGATGCGATGCGGGTCAACGGCGCAAATATGCTGGCGTGCAAGACCTTGATCAAGCGTCTGGACACGCCAAGCAAGCTTCAGATTGAGCCAATTTATGGCCTGCCTATTATCAAAGATTTGATTGTAGACATGGAGCCATTCTTTGATCACTATAAATCTGTGCTGCCGTTTTTCATCAACGAGGAAGCGGTTCCGACCGATGGACGTGAGCGTCTACAGTCGATTGAAGATCGTGCAAAATTTGATGACGCAACAAAGTGTATTTTGTGCGCGGCTTGTACAACCTCTTGCCCAAGCTTCTGGGCGAACGGTAAATATGTTGGCCCTGCCGCAATTGTAAATGCGCATCGCTTTATTTTTGACAGCCGCGATCAAGCTGCCGAGCAGCGCATGGATGTGGTTGGCGATACATTTGGCGTGTGGCGTTGCCGCACCGTATTCAACTGCACAAACGCTTGCCCACGCGAGATTCCTGTCACGCAGGTCATCGCAGAGGTCAAGATGGCGTTGGCGTCTGGGACTATCTGATATGTGGGCGAGACAACGGGGATGATGGTGTGTGCTTGGTGAGTGGTTTGTCCCGTTGCCTAGCCTTTACTGGTCCTTGCGTGGTGTGTGTTTGGGCGAGACAACGGGGATGATGGTGTGTGCTTGGCGAGTGGTTTGTCCCGTTGCCTAGCCCTTACTAGTCCTTGCGTGGCGTGTGTTTGGGCGAGACAACGGGGATGATGGTGTGTGCTTGGCGAGTGGTTTGCCCCGTTGCCTAGCCCTTACGTTATTTTTTGCGGCATCCATGTGGATGCTGCTTTTTGTTTTAGGGGGTTGTTTTGATGACGCCGTTTGCTTCTAGTTCGGCGATGTTTGATTGTGTGAGGTTGAGGAGGGTGGTGAGGATTTCGGCCGAATGTTGACCAAGCTGCGGTGGGGCTGACCTGTACTGAACAGGCGTCTCGCTAAATCGCAGCGGACTGGCTACCGTGGGGGAAACGCCGCCGCCCGCGTGTGGCAAATCGACGTGCAGCTCACGGGCAATAACCTGCGGATTTTTGAAAACGGCATCCAAATCATTGATCGGACCGCAAGGAACGTGCCGTGCCGTGAGTGTTTCCATCCAATAGGCGACCGTTTGGGTGGTGGTGGCGGCGCTGAGGATGGCGATCAGGGCGGTGCGGTGCTTGACCCGCTGTGCTGGTTCTGCAAAGCGGGCGTCCTTGGCGAGATCGGGATGGCCGATTGCGTCGCAAAGTGAGCCGAACTGTCGGTTGTTGCCAACCGCAATCACCAAATGCCCATCGCTGGTCGGGAATACTTGGTAAGGGACAAGGTTGGGGTGACTGTTGCCCATGCGGGTAGGGGCCACGCCAGTTGTAAGATAGTTGAGCGCCTGATTCGCCATCGACGCCACAGAAACGTCCATCAAGCTGATGTCGATATGCTGTCCTTTGCCTGTTTCATCACGCACGCGCAGCGCGGACAAAACCCCGATAGTGGCATAAAGACCAGTTAAGATGTCGGTTAGCGCAACGCCGATCTTCATCGGTTCTGCGCCAGGCATGCCGTCAGCTTGACCTGTGACCGACATAAGACCGCACATCGCTTGGATCATGAAGTCGTAGCCTGCGCGTCGAGCATAGGGGCCGTCTTGACCGAACCCTGTGATTGAGCAGTAGATGAGCCGAGGGTTGCGAGCGGTGAGCGCGGCGTAGTCAAGACCATATTTGGCGAGACCACCGACTTTGAAGTTTTCGATCAGGATATCGGCCGAATCCACCAACCCTAACAGTAGTTCTAACCCTTCGGCCGAACGAAAATCAATGGCGACCGATTGTTTGTTACGATTGGCCGATGCAAAGTACGCTGCATCAGACAACTCGTTGCCGTCAGCATCTTTGAGATAGGGTGGCCCCCAACTGCGCGTATCATCACCGCCGTTGGGACGCTCGATTTTGATTACTTCCGCACCCAAGTCACCCAAAATTTGGGTTGACCAAGGCCCCGCCAGCACGCGGGTCATGTCAAGAACGCGAATTCCATTTAATACAGTTGTCATAAAAAGTAGAGGGATAAAAAAAGGTTGTGAAAAGTGAAATGTGAAAAGCGGCCATCATTCTATATATTCCGCTTTTCACTTGTAGGTTAGCTCATTTTTCGCTGGATATGCCCAAATGTTTCGTACATGATTTTCGCAGCGGCTAAGGAGGTGACGTCCGAGATGTCCAAGGGTGGACTAACCTCAACAACGTCCATCGCTTTGATCGGTAGATTGGCGAATAGAATGTGCAACAATTCTAGCAACTCGCGTGTACTTGGCCCGCCGTGCTCTGGCGTACCCGTGCCAGGCGCAGAAGCTGGGTCAAGCCCGTCGATGTCGATACTGAGATAAATAGCGTCTAATCCCTGCATCTGGGCAACAATATCTTGTGCGACCGTTTCGATTCCACGACGGTGAACGTCACGGGCTGTGTGCCAGCCGATTGAGGGATTGGCCTCGTAAAACTCAATTTCCTCAGTTAAATAAGAGCGTAGCCCCACAAACGCCATATGATCGACCGATAGGTTTGGCTGCTCTAAATTGCGCCGTGCTGTGTTGGCATGGCTCCACGGATGACCGCCAAAGTTGTCAGCTAAATCAGCGTGTGAGTCAAACTGAATGTAACCGACGGCGTGATTATGGTGTTTGGCAAACGCCTTAAACAAAGGAATTCCAACGCTATGATCGCCACCAATGAAGATGGGCAGCGTGTGTTGACTATTGATGAGCGTAAGGGCGTTGGCCTCAACCGTGCCGAAGAAACGTTCCCAGTTGAGATCAGGCTCCACATCGCCATAATCACGCACACGTGTTTTGAGAATCAGCCCCTCCTCAGTTATAAAACCGAGGTGTGGGGTGAGGCTGCGGATGCGTTCGGGGGCATGTTGTGTCCCGTCGCGCCAACTAACGGCATTGTCAAAAGGCACGCCAAGCACGGCAATTTCAGCGTCATCATCGCTACTAAAAAGACCGCTCCAGAGGGCGTAGTGTTCCATTAATGTAGGCATAGGGAAGGATAGTACTCGGTATTCGGTTTAGTTAACCGAATACCGATCACCTGAATTAGTCTGTGGTTAATGTCGCTATCACGTTGTCGAGGATGCTCATTGCCTCATCGATTTGCTCATCGGTGATGTTGAGCGGGGGTAGGAAACGGATGCAATTGCTATAGAGACCTGCGCGAATGGTGATCAAGCCTTGCTGCATGGTTGCGGCGGTGATTGCGCCTGTCAAAGCCATGTTCGGCGCTTTGGTTTCGGGATCCTGCACCATTTCGATTGCCAGCATTGCACCCAGACCGCGCACATCACCGATTACTTGCGGGTACTTCATTTGAAGCTGTTGCAGGTGATAACGCATGTGGTTGCCGATGGCGTTGGCACGTTCGAGAAAGGCTGGGTCGCTGATAAGTTTGATCGCTTCGATGGCAGCAACACAGGCGAGGGGGTTGCCGCTGTAGGTTCCACCGAGTCCGCCGGGGTGTGCGCCGTCGACGACTTCCGCTTTGCCGACAACGGTCGCGATTGGCATCCCTGCGCCAAGCGATTTGCCCATGGTGATTAGGTCGGGGGCGATGTTGTAATGTTCGCTGGCGAATAATTTCCCAGTTCGGCCGAAACCACACTGAATCTCATCCGCAATCATCACAATCCCATGCTCATCACAAATGTTGCGAATATGCTGCAAGAAACGTGGCGGCGTTGGCAAAAAGCCCCCTTCGCCCTGAACTGGCTCGATCACGATAGCCGCAATGTAGTTGGGATCAACCTGTGAGATTAGGGCATTGTCCAATTGACGACAAGCATACTCAACAAAGCCTTCTTCGCTCATCTCACTCGGCCGACGATAAAGGTTTGGGAAAGGTAGACGATAAATTTCTGGAGCAAAGGGGCCAAATCCCTTCTTGAACAGACCATACTTGCTGGTCATCGCCATCGTCATGTTGGTGCGTCCGTGATACGCACCTTCAAAAACGATAATCGCCTCGCGTTTCGTGTAGGCACGCGCAACTTTAACGGCCGCTTCGACCGCTTCCGCGCCACTGTTTGAGAGCGTGACTTTTTTTGGAAAGTCGCCCGGCGTTATGTCGACGAGGCGTTCAGCCAGCTCGATCATTGATTCGTAGCTGCTGACAATGGAGCACATGTGGATGAGTTCGGCCGATTGTTTTTGCAGGGCAGCAACGACAGAGGGGGGGCAGTGGCCTGTCGCCAGCGTGCCGATCCCGCCCGCGAAATCGAGCAGAACGTTGCCGTCAACATCAGTTACAGCCGCACCTTCTGCTTTCGCAACAGCGATTGGCGTTAGTTTGGCGTTGCCCTGGGCGATAACGGCCTCACGGCGAGCGACGATTTCTTTGCTTTTTGGTCCTGGTATCTCAGTGACGAGGTTAATAGTGGGCATGTGCTACCTTTGGATTTACAATGTTTTAGGTTGAAACCTACGCACCCTGAGTTTGTCGAAGGGTGTAGGTAGCGTATTTTCCCATGGACCGCATGAATTTACACGGATTGCAAAGACCCATATTATGAATTGCTAAATCTGCCCCCGTTGTGCAAGGTGATTTGCGGCAGTTAGGTCGAGGCGGCCGTCGTAGATGGCGCGGCCTGTGATGACACCTGTGACGCCTTCGGCCGAAATGCAGGCCTCAATATCGGTCATATCAGTCACACCCCCGCTGGCCAACACGTCAATGCCAATCGCCTGAGCTAAGGCTTGGGAGGCTTGCCAGTTGACGCCTGTGAGAACGCCGTCTCGGCCGATGTCGGTGTGCAGCACCGTTTGAACACCCATGCTGGCCATTTGTTTGCCAAGGTCGATTGCGCTGATGCCGCTGTCTGTTTGCCAGCCGCGCGTTTTGACCTGCCCATCGCGGGCGTCAAGGCCCACAACGATGCGTTCTGCGCCGTATCGGCCGATGGCCTCCGCAACAAAAGCTGGATTTTCGACCGCCACCGTGCCAAGAATGACGCGAGTTGCACCCAAAGCAAGCGCACGTTCAACGTCTGCGTGACCGCGCACACCGCCGCCAAACTGGATCTTGCAAGGGAGCGCCGCCACCATTTGGAGCGCCGCCCAGTTTGATGCGCCTTGTTCGCCAAACGCGCCGTCCAGGTTGACAATGTGTAGCCAGTCAGAGCCAGCATCTAGCCAGCGCTGGCCCATTGCAACAGGATCGTCGCCAAACACCGTTTGCTGGTCTGGATCGCCATATTTTAAGCGCA
>JBMZDF010000382.1:0-6063 GCA_049614105.1 Promineifilaceae bacterium (SeqCode) | reverse complement strand
TAGCAAAAGGTGCCCAAACAGGCATCATAGGGGTGACGCGCAGCGTGGCATATTTTTTCTTGCGCTTGTTGCCATCTGATGTGACGGTAAGAATGAAAGGGATGTTTTCGCTTTGACCAAAAAATTTGCGCTGGGGGGCGTTGAGCTTAAAGTTGAGATGCTCTTTCATGCCCGCCGCAACTTTTATAGTGGTCGCCTTGCCTACCGCTTCAATCTCATCTGCTGGTTCAAATTCGAGTGAAAACTCCCCCTCTACGTTGCCCTGATTGTGGATCGAGACTTCGCAGCTTTTGCCGTGCGAAATTTCTGCGGGGCGCAAACTGACATCGAATTTCTCGATCTTGGCAAAACTCAAGACCGAACGCAGCGAGACGGCTTCTTGGCGATACCCTGCTAAGTGGGCGGTGATCTCAATTGGGTACTCACCCGACAGCTCGCCAGAGGGCCACACCTGAATCTCAGCCTTGGTGCGCGTGCCACCTTCGAGCGTGATAAGCTCGTGGGAAATCAGCAGCCACTCTTCTGGCACGCCTTCCGCAACCAGTTGAATTGTGCGTTTTGTGGTCCCCAAATTTTGCAGACCAACGGTGATCGAGATAGATTGTCCCGCTGTTGCCTCAACTAGGCTTGGCTGGACACCAAGCCGAAAGACATCATGCGGGCTTTTCGCATAAGCGGATTGTTGTCCTGAACTCATTTAATGTAAAGTAACCCTAGCTACTTGTTTAGGTGACAGCTTACCCCGTCACCCAAACGCTATTGATACACATCCAATACGGCTTTTAACCCGCCTAGAATGCTTGAAAAATCAAGCGTCGGGTCAACATGGTCAGACAGCAGAATAAAGATTGACGGGTAGTCGCGACTGGCTAACCAGTCGGTCACGTCACCCGTCACGCGCCCTGCATTGTCGACAAAGTAGCCCGTTGCACCTGCATAAGTTTCTGCAAGACTGATCGACGCTGGGGTCGCGCCATTGCAACCACCTGCCGCAATTTCCGGGCTAGGGGCGGACGCACCTAAAACGATGACGGCACGTGGCTGAATGTCAAGAATCCAGCGTTCAAGCGCCAGCGATTCAGATTCAGAAAGCGGGCTAGCACCACCGCTGCCTGTGATTGTCTGCCCCATGACCACTGCGTTTTGGGTCCAATTGCAGTCAAAGTTGCGGTTGAGATCGACACCGTTGTTGTTAAACCGACCTGCCCGATCGCGCACAAGCGCTGGACTGTCCACACTTAGGTTTGGCAGAATATGCAGGGCGCTATTTTCAGGAATCTCTGTGGGGTTTGCCTCAAAGTAGTCTTCGAGCTGGTTCGCAATGGCGACTGTACTGGGGGCGAATCCGCTGTGAATGCCGCCAATGACCACAATGGCGTTTGGCCCATCGCCAAGCTGCGAAACTGCAATTTTCGTACCAGACGGGGCGCTGCCAATTTCGGCCGATTTTAACTCCCAATCGACAGTGGTTGCGGCTGTGTTGTTTTCGGCCGAATTATCCCCACCATCACCCGTATCAACAACGCTCACCGAGCCGTCCCCGTTTTCGCTGCCGTTTGTCGCGGTGACCGCCTCGGTTGTTGCTAACGTTAAGACCGCTTCAGACTCACCTGAGCTGGTGCTGCCGTCCGCGTTGGTGCTGCCATCGGTGGTCGTGCCATCGGCGTTGGTGCTGCCGTCAGCGTTGGTGCTGCCATCTGCCGCGACGCCCACCTCGCTGGTTGTGCCATCTGCATTGAGCGTGAGGCCCGCCCGTTCAGCATCTCGGGCGGCGGCTTCCAGCGTGCGCAACTGTCGGCAAGCTGGCACAACGACGTTTTTGACATCTTTTGGTAGCCAACGAATGTTATTACAGACAAGTTGGGCTTGATCGGCCGATAATTTCACATCGCTCCGCATGACCAGCGCGACGATGCCAAGGATGAGAACCGCCGCCGCAATTCCTGCCCACAGATAAGAGATACGTGGTGGGACTAATAATGTCCCGCGCTGTGTTTTCTTCTCACCCGCCGTGGTTGCAACACGCACCTCAAAGGGGTGGCGTTCCTCTTTGCCAAACCATATCTGGCTTTGCGTCATTAACTTGGCAGGAATGGTCTGTGATTCACCTGGCTCTACTTCGACAACAGACTCTGGAATTTCAAAGTCGATCACGGCCGCTTGATCGCGTCCTGAGATACGGTAGCGAACGGGCGCATTCCCTTCGTTGTTAATCGTGATTTGCGCCGATTGATTGTTGCGTACTTTTGAGGGTGTCACCTCAAAACTAAAGCGTTCGTAGGGGGTAACGGTGATGCGCCCCTCCGTCATGCCCACGCGCTTACGGCTCTGATTTGAGCCAACTAATATTTGAAAATCATGTTGCCCAGCTAGCACATTGCTGCTTTTTGGCACGTGGATCGTTAGCCCCACGCTGGCACGTGCGCCCTGATCCATCCCGACAAGCGTTTGAGAAAGCTCTGTCCGAATGCCTTCCGATGCACACTTTACTTTTATCGTGTAGTCGCCATAAACTGGCCCCAAGTTTTGCAGGTTCACTTGAACTTGCTCAGTCTCACCAGGGTCAAGGCGTGCGCTGCCTGGTGACAAGCTGATTGAGACACGCTCTTGAATCGGCCGAGAAGAAGGCTTCGGTGGCGCTGCTGGACGTTCTGCGGAACGATGTCGAATATTGGGAGGCGCGGGGGAGCGTGGTTTCCCAGCGCCAGATTTTTTCTGTGAGGGTCTCGGCTGACTTCTTGGCTGTGATCCCGACGGACGCTTTTTCGCATCGCCGCGTTTCCGCGCATCGCCGCGTCGTTTATTTGGCGTTTTGCCCGCTGGCACTTTGCCATCGATAAGCGTTTGGTTGAAGTCTGCTCGATCCTGCCGATTGACCCGATCGCCGCCTTCATCGGTGGGTGCTGTGGTTGGTGGAGAGACTTCTGCCCATTCAGCCACTTCCTCAGCTTCTTCCATCATGTCAGCGGGCATGATCATTGTTTTACGAGCGTTGTTCTCTTTTCCTTTGCCTTTTTTTCCTTTTTGAGACGATGAGTCACTCATAGTTGCTGTCCCTACGTGAAGTCTGTTGCTGCGGTGCTGATTTCGGCCGAAATAACGGTTGCGCTCCTATCTCAAACATGAAGCGACTATGATCGGTACAATGACTTTGCCGTATATGACAAAGTCATTTTTAATCTTTTAAACAGCTCTCTGGCGGAGGCGGGTATTGTAACCCTCGCAAGATCCCAAAAAGCCTTTCAAGCTATCTAATGACAGTCATCGCCTCGTCACGCGTAAAAACCAGTTGGGCTGTGACTGTCACCGACGCTCGTTTAGATAATTAGACTAACTGCGCTTAAAAAGCAACCGATAATTTGTATGTGCAGGTTTATACGCATCAACCAACGCTTGCACAAGCTCTGGACGATACTCATCTTCGGTTACAGGTAGACGAACCGTGAAAAAGAGCGGATTGTCCGAATCATCTAAATCGATGATTTGTGGTTCAACGCCCGTGTAGATGGCCAAAACGCGGCTTAATCCACTTTTTGTGCCGCGCATGGCAAAAATCTCATGCGCTTCCTTCAAAAAGATGCGACGTTGCTCCATGCGCCAAGAGTCATCAAAAATAATGTCATACCAGCCCGCCAACCACGGCAAGAAGTCTTCGGGTGCGGTCATGGGGTCTAAGAATACGTCGAAATTGTCAACCGTCCACTCAATCGGCAGCATGATCGCTTCGAGCATTCCCAAGAGCCGCTGAATGAAGTCAGATTGATGATAGATGCTCGGAAGGTAGTTAATCAAACGCTCGCTGCGCCAAGATAGGCCGATTGGTGGTTCAATCGGGACTTGGCCTAGCGCGGCCCCGTTGTTATTTGACGGCGGAACAGAATCATTCCCACCATAATCAGTGATGGCTGGAGGGGCTTTACTTGGTTTTGCACCCCTCGGCTTGCTTGTGTCGATTTCAGCAATGATTCCCGGTGCCGCGTTGATCGGTTTTTTGGGCGGTGGCGGGGGCGGTGCGCTTGCTTTCGAGTTGATAACCTCGATTGATAGCGTAAACGGGCCAATGCGAATCTGAGATTTTCGCGTAATGATGAGCCGTTTGTTTGGTCTGAGCCTATCGCCATCGACAACCGTTCCGTTTGTGCTGTGCAGATCGGTGATGAAACAGTTGGTTGAGGTGCATTCAATGCTTGCATGCGTGCCTGAGACAAAATCATGTGCAAGCTGGAGATTGTTGTCTGGATTTCGGCCGATAACGGTCGATCCAAGCGGCAACTCAATCGTCTGATTTTGACCGTCACCTTTGACGTTTAGCTGGAAGATAAGGATACGTTGCGCCATAAAATTTCCCCGTCAGCTAAACAAACGCCACTTCAATTTCATGCAGCCCAGAGGCCACAATCCCATACGGCTTAAACACATCGAGCACCTGAACCGCAGGCCCACGTGCCGTGCCGCCTACGGGCGCATCGTGCATTTCGACATCAAACGAGCGCACAAGTGGCACCCCGTGCAAACAAGAATAAATGTCGGAGGTCGTAATATCGCGTCCAAACTCCCATCCTGTGCCGTCCGCGCCGCCCACAACGGGATTAATAAAGCTGTAGAGGCGATCAAGCACCTCATCTTTCGCCCGTTTAGCGCTTGCACCATGTGGCAACAGAATGCGAGCTTTAATGGCAACCCCACGGAACGTCGGTTCGCGCACGTCAACGTGTACCGTCAATAGTCGCCGTTGGTCAAGATGTGCCTCAATGCGCTTGACGACGTTTTCATCAAGCGTCAAATCGGCACGTACTAAACGCCGTCTTGGGTAGTCAATCGCCGGGATCGCCATGACGAACACGCGATTGGGCTGAACACGTCCCTCTTCCAGCGGCCGAGGGTGTAAACATTTAATACGGCTTACCTTTTCAGGGGCAGCTTCACGTGCCAAGAACTCAAAATCAGATTCAGTCACGGCTCGACGCTTTGAGCGCAACAGTTTGGGCGCACGCACAAGCGCATCTTCAATCGATTCGGCGTCCTTCCCGTTGATTGCGGGCTGACGATTGCGAATCCGTGCCACATAGGGGATAGCCGTTTTGAGCGTGTCAATATTTTCGGTGGCGATGTTGCCCGATATGCCGCCACCAACACGATACTTAGTGAAGCGCAGGTTCGCATTACGCGATGGAACCGCACCATAAACACGCAATTCCCCTTTTGGCTGGCGCACTGCTGGGCCGAAACGCAACTCACCGCTCATCGAGTCAAGTACATAATGCTTGTCATAGAGTGTTGAGTCTGCAAAGTCACCAACTTCTGTCCAAATTTCAGTGCCGTCATTGGTGGTGACGGTAAGATGTTCGTCGCTTGCGCGTGCTAGCAGGGGTGTTTGCTGTAAATAAAACTTTTGACCTGCCGATCCATCGCTGCGCCCCAAAAACTCGCTCGTAATAATTTGTGAATGGGTGGCTGGTACAGCGCCGCCCCACGTGCTCACCTGCACGTTTCGCAAGCGCGGCGTTTCGTTAAACGGCTTCGATCCGCTGTCGATTTCTTTGTCCGTTAGCCCGCGCAATACGGCTCTTACCCAGTAAAGAGGAGATTTATTGCTGAGCTGCTCGCTAATCCCGTCCATTTGCGTTTGGATCATGGCCGGCAGGTGGATTTGGACATCTCCGGGCGTGTTGAAGGCATGGGTGGTGTCTTGACCCACGGCACAGGTGACCCAGCGATCTTCGTGATTGCTATAGGCTTCAAAGGTGTAGGGGGGCAGTTCCGGCCGAACGCCAGCGCCCGTTGCTTTTTCAAAGTCAAGCTGTAGCTGTAAAACGTGATAGCTTAGATCGCTGTCAAACCCAAAATAGAGCGCGTCCTGCGCTTGTGGCGAGTCGGTGAAAATACGAACCCCGCGTTCGAGTCCTTGCTGGAGTGATCGGGCGTCGTGCGGCCGAATGCGTTTTGCGCCTGATTCTTTAGCCGCCACGCGAGAGGCCATCGTTGCCAGTCTTGCGGGAATCACTTTGAGGTCTGCTTGGGTCGTGAAAATGATAGAGGGCTGCGTTTCCGTTTGGGTGGTGG
>JBMZDF010000381.1:0-6064 GCA_049614105.1 Promineifilaceae bacterium (SeqCode) | reverse complement strand
AAACAACCCTTGTTCCTATTATAAGGCCTATTCATAAGAGACAGTTAGGCAATCTAAAAAATGGAAAAATCCCACTCTTGCTGCCAACATATTAGATGTTAACGAATGTGAGCGAATTCTACCAGTGAGTAACTTATCATCTAGCGAAAAAGTTCTATGAAAAGCGGGAGCAGTCTGCCTATTTGTTTGCTAGCACTCAACATGTCAGAGTGCCAATCTATCAAAACATTTATATTTGTCCAATTTTTTTCTTATGTAAACAGGCTAATCTAACAATCGTACCTGCAACAAGCATATTGTAACGGGCACACAATTTCAAAACTATCAGGCTTCAGACAGGCAGCAGACACAACTTCGCATCGGTCCTGCTTCACAAGCCTTTATCGTGAATTCTCACCTAAAACGGGTGAGTGGGAGATATTATGAGCAAAATTGTAGGCATTGATTTAGGCACGACCAATTCTGTAGTGGCTGTGATGGAAGGTGGCGAACCAACGGTTATCGCAAGCTCCGAAGGGGGACGCACGATTCCGTCTGTGGTTGCATTCAACAAAGAGGGCGAGCGTCTTGTCGGGCAAACGGCAAAACGACAGGCCACGATTAACCCTGGCAACACCGTCTTTTCAGTGAAGCGTTATATCGGCCGAAAATTTGACGACGCAGCGATGGCGGCCGAAATCAAATCAGCCCCTTACGAAATTATTCGCGGTCCAGTCGGTGACGTTCGCATCCGTGTTCCAGCCAAAAATCGCGAATATACACCCCAAGAAATTTCGGCGATGGTGCTGGGCAAGCTCAAAGCGGACGCCGAAGCGTATCTTGGCACAAGCGTCTCCCAAGCGGTCATCACCGTTCCCGCCTACTTTAACGACAGCCAACGCCAAGCAACCAAAGACGCTGGCAAAATCGCGGGGCTAGAAGTGCTGCGCATTATCAATGAGCCAACGGCGGCGGCGCTGGCTTATGGTCTTGACAAAAAGGACGAGCAGACGATTCTTGTCTTTGACCTCGGTGGCGGTACGTTTGATGTTTCTGTCCTTGACGTCAGCGACGGTGTGATTGAAGTGCTCGCAACCAACGGGGACACGCACCTCGGCGGCGATGACTGGGATCAGGCGGTCGTGAAATGGATTGTTGACGACTTTAAGCGCGATCAGGGCATCGACCTGAGCAATGACCGTCAAGCGTTGCAGCGTGTTCGTGAGGCGGCCGAAAAAGCAAAAATCGAGCTTTCATCAACGACGCAAAGCGAAATCAATTTGCCTTTCATTACGGCCGATGCAAGCGGCCCCAAACATTTACAAGTAACCGTTAGCCGTGCCAAATTTGAGCAGCTAACCGAATCCCTACTGAAGCGGGTTGAAAAACCTGTCAAAGCAGCACTTAAAGATGCAGGTGTCAGCAACAGCGGGTTAAACGCCGTTGTGCTTGTTGGTGGCTCAACACGCATGCCAAGCGTTCAGGCGCTAGTGACAAGCTTAACGGGACAACCCCCAAACAAAAGCGTCAACCCGGATGAAGTGGTTGCGCTCGGTGCAGCGTTGCAAGGTGGCGTTTTAGCAGGTGATGTCAAAGATGTTCTGCTGCTCGACGTCACGCCGCTCAGTCTAGGAATTGAAACGCTTGGTGGCGTTATGACAACGCTTATTCCGCGCAACACAACGATTCCAACGCGCAAAGCGGAAACGTTTAGCACGGCGGAGGAAAGTCAAACGGCCGTTGACATCAAGGTATTGCAAGGCGAACGCTCGATGGCAAACGACAACACCGTTCTTGGTGTGTTCCGCCTCGACGGCATTCCACCTGCGCCACGCGGTGTTCCACAAATTGAGGTTGCATTTGACATTGATGCCAACGGCATTCTGAGCGTTAGCGCCAAAGATAAAGCGACGGGACGCTCACAATCTGTCACGATTCAGGCCAGCACCAACCTGAGCCAAAGCGATATTGATCGCATGGTGGATGAGGCGGAAACAAACGCTGCCGCTGATGAAAAGCGTCGCGAGGCCATCAACGTCAAGAATCAGGCGGATCAACTGATTTACCAAACTGAAAAGACGTTGAACGATACTGAAAACATTCCCGCCGACATCGCTAGCAATGTTCAAAACCGCTTGGACGCGCTTAAAGAAGCGGTTGCAAGCGAGGACACGGCACAGATGCAGCAGCTAATGGCAGAAGTGCAACAGGCGGCAATGGCAATTGGTGAGGCGATGTATGCCAATGGTGACGCGGGTTCGGCCGATGGGAACACAACCTCAGACGACGACAATGTTGTAGATGGCGAATTTGAGGCAGCTTAATTGCCCTTCGCAATCACCCATCAACTAAATAGATAGTCTCAACCATAGGATCAACGAGCGTTAACAACCCCTCGTTGATCCTATTTTGCATTCTGCCCCTACCATATGAACGAATCCATCATCTACTCATCCCAACAAGAACGCGACCGCCGCTGGCGATTAATCCTTGGTAAAACGGAAGAAGAACAACCGCAGTCAGACGATGGGAACGGTGAAGCGCAGCCTGGTGAGGGCAACGACCCAAACCTATCGGAAGAGGATCAAAAGATTGATGAGGCGCTTGATGATTTATACGGTGAAGGGGATGAAGGTGGACTATCCGATCCCTCGCCCGATTTAGCTAGCTGGCTTGGCAATATCCGCAGCTATTTTGACGATGATGTTGCACACATGCTGGAGCGTGACGCGCTCAAAAAGCTAAAAATCCGCCAATTGCTAAAAGATCCCGATCAGCTTGCCACAATCGAACCAAATTTAGAGCTAGCAACCCAGCTTCTAACCCTCAGCCGCGCGATTCCAACGGAGGCGAAAGAGACAGCACGGCAGCTTGTGCGTGAAGTGGTAGACGAGTTGCGTGCGCAACTAGAATACCCGCTGCAACAGGCAATTCAAGGCTCGCTCAATCGTGCCATACGCACACGTCGTCCCAAGTTCAAAGAGATCGATTGGAACCGCACCATTCACGCCAATCTGAAACATTATCAGCCCAAACACAACACCATTATTCCTGAAACATTGATTGGCTATGGGAAACAGCGCGAAAGCTTGCGCGACGTGATTTTGTGCATTGACCAAAGCGGCAGCATGATGCAGTCGATGGTGTACGCCAGTATCTTTGGGGCGGTGATGGCTTCCCTGCCTAGCTTGAAAACACATGTGGTCGTTTTTAGCTCCGAGGTGGCTGATTTGACCGATCAGCTAAGCGATCCCGTTGAGGCTTTATTTGGCTCAAAGCTGCGCGGCGGCACAAACATCGATCGCGCCGTGGCCTACTCAGAACAGCTAGTCTCCCGACCTAACGACACCTTATTCATTTTGATTACTGATTTGTTTGAGGGCAACAGCAAAGGGCAGCTTGTTCCGCGTGTTGCAGGGTTGGTTAAACGGGGCGTTCAATTTGTTACGCTGTTGGCGCTGAATGATAAAGGTACACCCCGTTTCAATCGCACTATCGCCCAGAAATTAGTTGATTTAGGGGTTCCCGCGTTTGCCTGCACACCAGCCTTGTTTCCCGACCTGATGGGGGCCGCTCTTGCGAAACGGGATCTCAATCAGTGGGCGGCATCCAACGGCATTGTGGTCGCGCCACATAATTAGTGATGTAGGTTGTTGGTTGATAACAAAAAGGCCTCTCTGGTTAGAGGGGCCTTTTCGGCCGAAATTCGACCATATCTCAACAACTTACTTAGCGATTACTGGTCAGCATTCATGATCTTGAACACAACACCAGCCAACCCACCACCAATCAGTGGACCAACAATGTAAAGCCACACGTTTGCGATTGTGTTACCACCAGAGAACAAATCGCCTAAGGTTAAGCCAATCCCAACCGCTGGATTGTATGCACCGCCAGAAATCCCACCGCCAGCAATCGCAGCCGCAACAACGGTAAAACCAATCGCCAGCCCGTAATAACTATTGTTTGAAACACCTGTCTTGTTCACTGTTGCAACATTCAAAACCACGGTCGCCAGCGCAAACGTATAAAGAATTTCGACTAACAGCCACGCAGCCACACCATAGTCGGCACTTGGTGCAATCACTTCTGTGTTGCCCGTAATCACGCCACCCACAACTGCGGCAATCGTACCACCCAGAATTTGAGCGCCCATGTAAGGCACAATATCAGAAGCAGGCATCGCGCCACGTAGGAAAACAGCAACCGTTACAGCAGGATTGTAATGTGCGCCAGAGATATGTCCGCCCATATAAATCATCACCATCAGCGTACCGCCAATGGCAAGACCTGCAAGGGGTTGACCTGTGCTCACAGCCAGACTAATCGATAATACAAGAAAAAATGTGCCGATAAATTCTGTCAAATATTTAGCCATTCTGAACTCTCCATTTCTGTGTTACTAACTGTTTGTCCAAATAAACATCAATGAAGGCAAACGATGTCAGCATTTTATTTATCAATATACAAACTGTATATTGTCCGAATGCATGACCTCTTAGACACGGTCCCCAAAAATGGGTCACAAATTCGTTTTACGCGCCCTATCATATAATAATTTTGCGCATTAACAATCGTTTGCACATCTCAGTATAGTAAAGTAGGTTTAACGCCAAATATCGCTACAAATCGCTTATTTTCGCTATTTTCACGAACAAGCGTTTGGCATCTAATGTCTTAATCTACCTTTTTCCGTACGCGCATAGCAGCTTCTATTGAGTCTTTGGCAAGCCGCACGCGGTTGAGCCAATTATCTGCATTGAAGGAGGTTTGATGGACTTGAGCGCCAAAAAATGTTGGCGTTTCAAATGCCAACCCTTCGGTTTGGAGAAAGGAAAGAGGTTTTTTGGCAAGGTGCTGAATCAGCATCGGCCACTCACAATCGGTTGCGTTGCTCAGCTCGGTTGAGTGCTGGACGAGAAATTCGGCCGAAACTCGATCCATCGCACAAGACCCTGCCACCACGTCATGCACCAACGTCTGCTCTCCCAGAACCCACGAAAAAACACGATTGGTCAAATACTCCGCCTCACGCTGCACCACAGGATGCGTCTCGAAAGCGTGCGTCGTTCGGCCGAGCGCAAGATAGCCATGCAGTTGTTCAACAGACGCCAAAGTCTGTTTCAGTTCTTCAGGAAAATGTAGCCACCAGTGAACCAGCCGATCAAAATCACAATAATGAAAGTGGCTTAACTCGGCAAAAGTTAGCCCACAGCGCAGCGCGTTGAGACGAGATTCGCCCACGTTGCGGCTGCCTTGAATCTGGCGGATTTGGGGATATTGATTGAGGAGGGAGATGACTTCGGCCGAAGTCACCTCTGTCACCGCCACCGCCATCACCCCATAAAGCGTTACCAATTCTGGCAATGTCTGCGCCAGCAAAACCGTCATCGCACCCGTCGGATCGTGCAGCGTGGAGGCCAAAGCAAGCGGGCGCATCAGCGAACATCCTCAACCGTTCCGACAGGTTCGCCGTCCGTGTCGATACGCCAATAGACGCTGCGATGGCGGGCCATAAACCCAAACGAGACCATGCGCCGCCGAAGATAGGCTGCGTCTGGGTGAAACTGTTTGATAATTTTGTTCAAGGCAACCTCTGGGTAACGTGTGTCTGGCTCAAACTTTTTCACAAGCCAGCTTAACAACACCATCTGTTTTTTTTGTTTGGTGGGGATGTCGACGATTCTCTCGTCCACGATAAACTGATCGCGAATTTTTTGCTCCCACGATTTGCGCGGTGGCGGATTGACTAATGATGCGACCTGTTCGGCCGACATCATTTCACGACTCATACGCGCCAGCACCTTGCTGTTGAGCTTGTAAATACGCAGATTACTCCGCGCCCGCACGCTAACTAAGCCCAGCTCCTTAAGCGTCGACAGATGATGAGACACGGTTGGCTCTTTAATTTTTAGCTCAGCGGCAATTTCCGTCACGCTCATCGGGCTATTGGCAAGCAAGCCCACAATCTTTAAGCGACTCTCGTTTGATAATGCTTTAAAAAATTGTTAATTAAAACTAAAAAAATTTGAAAGGAGTGATACAATGATAAAAGTTGCAAAATTTGGTGGATCTTCTCTAGCTG
>JBMZDF010000380.1:0-6067 GCA_049614105.1 Promineifilaceae bacterium (SeqCode) | reverse complement strand
GTGTGCAGTTATTCGAGCCGATTATCGCACCAAATCTATGATTGGGCGAAAAGCCACTTGGAAAATTATTTTTTATAGGTGGAAAGTAAGCGGGGGTTGGATCAAAAAAAGCCCAACCTAGTTGGGCTTTTTGTTTTTGAAAGTGTAACTAGGATCTAGCTACCACCAGAGAACTGAATCAGATCCTCAAGGGCTTGGGCATCGATAATGGTGATGCGTCGGCCGATGACAGACACCCAGCTTGCCTTACGGAAACGGCGCAGCGCCTTGTTGACGCTGACGCGCGTTGCGCCTGTCATTTCAGCTAAATCAGTTTGCGTGAGATGCAAGGGGATGAAGATACCGTCATCCGTTTTCTCCCCATGATCGTTCGCGAGTTGTAGCAGCTTACGCGCTAGACGACCGGGCAGATCAAGGAAGAATACGTCACTGATCTGCTCGTTCATCGCACGAATACGCTTCGTCAAGCTCACGATCACTTTAATCGCAAACTCTGGGTTGGTGCGAATGTGACGCATGAACTCATCACGATGTAGGGTGTAAGCATAAGTAGGCTCTAGCGTTTCTGCTGTCGCAGAACGTGGAGCATCATCGAAGAGGGCTAAGTCCCCGAAGAAATCGTTGCGCCCAAGAATAGCTAGCACAACTTCTTGCCCTTCCGCGTTTGGATAATAAATTTTTACCTTGCCCTGATCAACAATATAGAGCAGACCGCCAGGATCACCTAAATGGAAGATGACCTGTCCAGGATTGAAACGTCGTCGCACAAGTGAGCGGCTAATTTCAAGCAATTCAGTCTGACTAAGATTTGAAAAGAAGGGAACGGCCTTTAGAGCTTCGATCGCCGATTGTGATGCATTTGACATTCAGATTTCCTCTTCATCTTGGCGTTGTTTTTTCTTACTTTGCGCCAATTCAGTAGTTTGACCCACAAACCACTCTTACCAAAACCTATCCTCAACTACCGCTTTGCAGGTGTTTGGTTTACCTTTACGAAATTATACGCATAACCTAAGGTCTAGCTAATAAGGTCATTCGTCTAATGCTCGGTTCGATTGTACCTCATGATAACAATATCCCAAACCGAGCCGTATCTGATGGCGAACCCAATCTGGTGGAAGACCATTGAGTTCGAAATGATTAAAAAATTCAGGTACGTAGTTGACAATCCCTTCTATTGGATTGCCCATATCAATATGGCGTGTTATACGATCACGCATTCGTATAAGATATTCGCTAATACGATCAATACGTTCATAAGCCAGCGGGTCGCCAGGTTGTAACACTTCGCCACGTCCGGGAACAATAACGTGTGTTTTTACATATTTTCGCATCAGATCGAGCGTATTGAGCCAGCCGTTGAGCGAAGATGCCGCAAGCAACGGGGGTTGGTCCAACACAAGCGTATCACCCACATAGATGACGCCGCGTTCTGGAAGCATCACCCAACAGTTTCCGAGTAACGGCCCCGGTGCTGACTTTAAGACGAGCTGTTGACCGTGACGGAACACAACAATTTCACCGCTAAAGCTTGTTGTTGCGTGTTCGACAGGGCCATTGCTTAGTTCACGCCCACGATGCGGATTGCGCGTGCTGAGGCTTTCAATCAGCGTTTGTGGGAACCTTTTCTCATAGCTTGCTAACACCATTGCAGCTTCTTGCTGCATGATGATAGGTGCATTGAGCCAGCGCGTGTTCATGACGCGGTCCCCGTTACTATCAGTCAGAATGATATTCTGAACAGGATAGGGGCTAAGACGGTGCATCCTAGCAGCCCAGTCACGCGCATCACGCGCGTATGAGGGGACATCAAAACAGATAACGCCAGTGGGTGTCACCATTGCGCCAACGGTCACACCATCGTACGCTGTTTCAACATAAACTTGTTTGGCGACTTCTTGCATAATTTACGCGCTTGTATATTGTCAATGATGTGTCGCTCATTTTGATAGGCAGTTAACTTTAGGATGACAAAGCATAACTTACCCATACTGATTCGACACAACTTTTACTTTGATGGTCACATCTTAACCAAGTTCAATTTTAATTGAGTCTAAGAGTGATTCAATTGCAGCTCGCTTTAAGGTAGGTCCGCCACCTTGTGCAAACTGATCTGACCCACCGCCTGATCCGCCAATTTTATCGAGAGCAGATTGTAGCAGCAGTTTCATTGACCCGGGCGCGTTTTTGGCGCGCACCAGCATAATTTGACTATTTTTTCCTGCAAGGCCGAGTAATGCGATTGTTTGATCGTTTCGGCCGATTTGATTTGCCAACTGACGAATTTCGGCCGAATCGCGGTGTTCAAACACCTGTTGAACAATTCGCACGCCATTGACCACTTCGGCCGAAGCCAACAACGTTGCCGCCTCGGCCTGTAAAATTTGTGAGTTTGCTTTTTTGAGCGCTTTGCCCGTTCGCTTTAGCTCACGGCTGAGATTCCCTACAATTTTAGGCAAGTCAGCCTGCGCACAGGTCAGATTTTTTGCCAACGTTGAGAGGATCTCATTTTTTGTCTCGTAATCGCGCAAGGCACGCTGTCCGCAACGAAATTCAACCCGTACCTGTTTGCGAATCCGTTCGAGTTTGGTCAGCTTGATAATGCCAACCTCACCCGTGTGCCGCACGTGTGTGCCGCCACAGGCGTTCACATCAAAATCTTGTATATCAACAATGCGCAGTTTGTCGCCAGCCACATCGGGGACTTTGCGTAATGCGTAGTTTGGGATGTCTGCCTTGTCGATAAAGTACGTCTTTATCGGCCGATTTTCCCACACAATTTTATTCGCAAGCGCTTCGGCCGCAGATAGCATTTCGGCCGATAGTTGTTTTACATCTAAATCAATTGTACAAGCGTGATCGCCCATATGGAAGCTGACTGTGGCGGCATCAGCGACCTGAATAAATGCTTGACTCAAAATGTGCTGACCACTGTGCTGCTGCATGTGATCAAAGCGGCGGGGCCAGTCAATTTCGGCCGAATGTTCACCAACCGCAAGCGGCGCATCGAGTAAGTGTACAACAGCATTATCTGATTCACGTACGATGACATCGATCACGTTTCGCCCGCCAATTTTCCCCAAATCGTGTCGCTGCCCGCCAGAAGTCGGGTAAAAGTAGCTTTTTTCAAGCAGCACACCAGGGTGTTCAGCGTCCTCTAAGCTGGAAACAACCATTGCAGGAAAACACATGGTGTATGCATCAGAATAGTAGGTACGGATTGTCATTAATTACCTGTTCCAAACAAGTTGTTGGCGAAGAATTATTAGCTCACAAGCACCCGCTTGTATTCGCCTCAAATAAGCATTTATACAGTGACACTATTTGTACCACAAAGCAAATAGCAAAAACAAATTGGCCTTGTGAATTCTCCGTTCTACCTCTGGGAATTCATCTTTCTTTTTGTTCAAATGAAATGCTTACCAATTCGCGTTTACGCTTACTTTGAAGCAAAATAAGGGTATGAAAAGTCGCGCTTCCTTGGGGTTTCTTTTGTTTGGCTTGTTCTATCTGGCGTCAGGTTTGTCTGGACAAACTTTGTTGCCGCCAATTGCGGAGGGAAATTCGGCCGAAAATTGTCTCCTAATTACCGAGATTCTCTACAATTCAACGCAGTCGGATGACGAACATGAGTGGATCGAATTGAGCAACCGTTGTGAACAAACGATTGACATCTCTAACTACAAGCTTGGGGATGAAGAAACGCGAGAGGGCGGGGAGGGCATGGTGCGTTTTCCCGATGAAACGTTTGTGGAAGGGCGGCGCAGCATCGTTATCGCGCAATCGGCCGCTGCGTTTCGAGAACGCTGGGGATTTTTGCCAAATTTTGCATTGCGATCAAGCAGCGCAAGCGTTCCGATTTTGGCGTCCGTTTCTTTTGTCACAGGTGCAATTCAGTTGGCGAATGGCGGGGATGAACTGATTGTGCTTGATGCGGCTAACGCACTGGTCGATGGATTGAGCTATGGTGATAGTTCGCAGCTATTTTCGCCTTCGGTGGCGCTTGCGGGGCGTGGGGAGAGTTTGGCGCGTATTCCAGCGCATTGTGATCGGGACAGTTCGGCCGATTTTCAGCCACAAACAAGCCCAACCCCCGGTGCGGCTCAATTTGTTGTGTTGTGCGAAACGGATGCGGCTGAGCAGGTTGTCGCGTCGCGTGGTGATGCTATCGGCCGATTACAAGGCCGCTCAGACGTGTCGCCCGTCATTAATCAAACGGTCACATTTGAAGGGGTCGTAACGGGATTCCATCAAGATCGCAACGCGGCGGGGGCGGTGTTCTACACGCTGTTTGTGCAAGATTTAGTGGGTCAGGAAGATGGTGATCCGTTGACAAGCGACGCGCTGCCCGTTTTCTTGGGCCGTAATCGGCCGCAGGCAAAGATTGGCGATCATGTGCGCGTGCAGGGGCAGGTGGTTGAGTTTTATGGATTGACTGAGATTTCACACGAAGGGGTTCGCATAGACATTTTGAGCGAAGGGCAACCCTTGCCTTCTCCCATCGAGATTGATCCACAAACGAGCGCGTTTGAAGCATTAGAAGGCATGCGTGTGCGGCTTGATTTTGAGCCTGCGCGGGTGGTAGGCCCCACATTTAGCGGCTGCGGGTTCACGGTTGTGCGTCAAGATAGCGGTGTGCAGCGTATTTTGCGCCGTACACTGTCCGATCCGATCAAACACGCTATGCCCGTTATGTATCGCTCCGATGTTGACTGTGAGGCATTTCCGCAGGTCAAAACGGGTGATGAAATCAGCGGTCTGCACGGCCTATTGATTTACAACTTTGATCAGTTCAAAATTTTAGTGCAGGAGACAGATGAGCTGATTGTGGATGAAACGCCATTTCAAGCACCGCCACAAATGCCAATGCCGACGATGCAGCAGTTTAGCGTAACCAGCTTTAATGTTGAGAATTTGTTTGATGGCATTGATGATACGGGCAGTGATGCGGAGCCAAAGCTGTCGCCTGAGGCGTTACAAACCAAAGTTCAGAAAATTGGATATACCTTGTCAACTTTGCTGCACTGCCCAACGGTCGTCGCTTTGCAGGAAGTTGAGAAGGAGACGTTATCAGAGATGATTGCGGCCGAGGCCGCCTCCGTCTGTGGTTTCCAATATGATGTGGTTCACTTGGAAAGTGCTGACGGACGCGGGATCGATTTGGCGTTTCTGTTGGATGGGCGGCGCGTGTCGGTGATTTCGGCCGAACTCAGTCAAACCTGCACCGCCATCGACACAGGCATCAATGACAGCCAAATCACCTGTCCAGATAATGAGCAGCCGTTGTTTTCCAGACAGCCGCTCGTGCTTGATGTGCAAATTGACGGCAAGCGGTTCGCCCTGATCAACAACCATCTCAAGTCGAAACGGGGCGGCGAGATTGAAACAGCCCCGCGTCGTGAGGCACAGGCGGCGCATTTGCGAGATTTGGCAAGCCAGCGTCTAAGCGAAGATCCAGCGGCCGAAATTATCGTTTTGGGCGATCTGAACGATTATGAAGATAGCAAGCCGTTGCAAATCTTAGCTGACAGCGGGTTGGTCAACGCGCTCAAACAGGTTCCTGATGAGGAGCGCTATAGCTTTGTGTTTAGCGGTATCTCGCAGCTAATCGACGGGGTGCTCCTGTCGCCCACGCTTGTGCCGAAGGTGGCGTTTGTATCGATTTTGCATACAAATGCGGATTATCCTGATGTGTTGGGTGAGGATGTTTCGGCCGAAAAGATCGCCTTCAAATCAACCGACCACGATTTACCGTATCTGGTTTTGAATTTGGCAGAAGAAGTGCAACAAACAACAGTTGAACCAACGTCCACGCCTCTGGCAACACCTGCGGCCGAACCGAATGAGCAAGCAGATGACACCAGCCTGTTTATGGTTGGGGGTGCTTTGCTGGTTGGGTTTGCGGCGGCGGGTGGGTATTGGTTCGGCCGAAAAAGATCGACAGCTTGATTAGCAATACAGTACAGTGAGAGTTAACTTTCTAGCAGGTAAAGAAAAAGCCCTGCAGGGGGAGTCGCAGGGCTTGTCTGTGAGAAAAGGAGAAAAGGAGGAAGTTGTATATCAATAA
>JBMZDF010000379.1:0-6079 GCA_049614105.1 Promineifilaceae bacterium (SeqCode) | reverse complement strand
CAGGCCGCAGAGCGGCAAGCAAAAACACTCCCACGCGGAGCGTAGGAGCGAGTCATAGGTGACAGAACCACAAGGCGTAAAAGACTATTGAAACCCTTGCGTCTCGTTGATTATCATCCAAAAATGAGTTGCAACCCTGTCACCGTCAGAAAAACGTACATGATCGTTTGAAACGCCTGATCACTGAAGCGCCCGTTCAACCATTGGCCGATCATCGCGCCGATGCCAACAACGGGCAGCATCAGCAGGGTAAGCGACAGGTTGCCAACTCGTAACAGACCCAAATAGCTGTAGGGGATCAGCTTCACAATATTGAGCGCCAAAAAGAAGAAAAGGAATGTGCCAACGTAGGTTTGACGCGGCAATTTTTGTGGAAGAAAGCTAATTGTGAGCGGCGGACCACCAACATGGGCAATAGTCGAGGTAAAGCCAGCAATCGCGCCAAGAATTGACCGAATATAACGCGGGTAGACGATTTTGTTTAATCGGCCGAAAATCATCCCCTGCCCCCCTTGATAGACAACAAAAGCGAGTGCCACCATCCCCAAAACCAGTTTGAACAACCGCTCATTGTCTGCGAGATAGTTAAACGCCAGCGATCCAAGCACAACCCCCAACAACGCCCACGGTAAATGCACGCGGATGTTTACCCAGTCAACATGCTCACGATAACGATAGGTACTAAACAGGTCAGCCACAATCAAAATGGGCAGTAACAGTGCCGCCCCATCTGCAACGGGCATAATAAGCGCAAGCAATGGTGTTGCAATAACACCAAGGCCGCCGCCAAAGCCACCTTTAGAAATGCCTATAATCAGCACCGCAAGCGTCACAATGGCCCAGAAAAAGAGTGTGTGTTCGGGGAAGGTAAACATATTGGTCACGCGAACAAGGCGTCTGTGCTGGAAACAAACGGGCTTGACTGTCTGTTCGCAACGCTATTTGATTAGTTCTAATGATTGGGGCTGGTGCAGCCCTTGACTGACATCGGGGACGGCGGTGTTGCCTTGGAACTTGACCCATTTCACCGCGTTGCCAAGCACCTGACGAATTTCGGGGTTGTAAAATACAGGATAGGTTTCGTGACCGGGGCGGAAGTAGAACACTTTGCCACGCCCACGTCGCCACGTTGCGCCGCTGCGGAAAACGTTGCCACCTTCAAACCAGCTAATAAACAACAGGGCGTCTGGGTTTGGAATATCGAACTGTTCGCCGTACATTTCGGCCGATTCCAGTTCAATAAACGGCCCGATCCCCTGCGTAATCGGATGGCTTGGATCAACCACCCAAAGCCGCTCCTTCTCATCCGCTACACGCCAGCGCAAGCCGCAGCTTGTCCCCATCAGCTTTTTGAAAATTTTCGAGAAGTGGCCCGAATGCAGCACAATCAGACCCATGCCCTGATGCACACGCTGATAAACGCGCTCAACCACCACATCATTAACCTTGTCATGAGCCAAATGCCCCCACCAAATCATCACATCGGTATTGTCCACAACGTCCTGCGTCAACCCATGATCAGGCCCTTGCTCCAGCGTACAGATTGTGATGCTCGAAACGTTTGGCTGCTCGTGCAAATACTCCGCAATCGCGCCGTGAATCCCTTGTGGGTAGATTGACGCAATATAGTCGTCGCGTCGCTCGTGAATATGTTCGTTGAAGATGGTAACTCGAATGCTCATGGGAAACAGTAATCGGTCATCTGACTTGTAGCTCGGATGACCGATTACCCTCTTTAGATTTCGCCAAACTGTGCGGTTTCGCTCATCGCAGCGGGACGCTCGCAGGTTGATTGGAGTTTGACATGGGTTTGAGATTCGGCCGAATCGTGAAACGCCCACATCAAATCAAGCACGTGATAACTCAACGCGCCACTCGCTCGATGCGCCTCGCCCGTTCGCAGCCCGTGCGCCATGTCGGCCAGCCCCAGCCCACGGCTATTTTCAGCATAAGCATGGGTCAACGCCACATCTGACCAATCACGTTCACCTGCCCGCCGAATCGTGATCGGGTCCCCAAAACGATTGGGATCTGGCACCGATAGCGTGGCTTCTGTGCCATAAATCTCAATGTGTGGCAAGCGTGATGCAGGTGTGTCAAAGCTGGTGATAATTGTCCCAACTGCGCCGCTGGCAAATTGCATCATGCCTGACACGTGCGTTGGCACTTCTACATCAATCACCTGTCCCGCCAACGGCTGGCTTGTAATTGTGCGCTGCTTACGCCCCGTTGCCACCATACCCGACACGCTTGAAACAGGGCCAAGCAAATTCACCAAACAGGTCAAATAATAGGGGCCCATGTCAAACATGGGGCCACCGCCTGGCTTAAAGAAAAATTCGGGGTTCGGATGCCATGTTTCCATGCCAAAGCCCATCATGAAGGCGGTTGCCGCAACGGGTGTGCCAATTGCGCCATCGTCGATCAGTTTGCGGCAGGTTTGCAAACTTGCGCCCATAAACGTGTCGGGCGCACAGCCAACACGTAGCCCTTTTTCGGCCGAAACATCCAGCATCGCTTTCGCATCTGCCCGCGTTAGCGCCAGCGGCTTCTCATTATAAACTGACTTCCCTGCGTTGAGCGCCATCATGCCAACCAACCCGTGCGCCTGTGGCGTCGTGAGATTTAGCACAATCTCAATTTCGGGATCGGCCAGCAATTCCTCAACGCTGTAAACGTTCGGCACGCCAAACTTTTCTGCTTGCGCCGCTGCCGCCTCGCGGTTCAAATCTGCAACCGCGTGAATGTCGATCCCTGCCAGCGCCGCCCCATTTTTCAAATAGATGCTGCTGATGTTGCCCGTGCCGATGATGCCAACTTTTGTTGTTTGATTTGTCATGTTGAAAAAATGTAAGGCGTAAGACATAAGGCAGTGAAGCCGCAAGTAGAAAGTGCCAAGTGAAAAGTTGAACGTATTGCGTATGCACCACTTTTCACTTTCCACTTTTCGCTTTTCACGCTTCTTATTTTACGCCTTACAATCCTATTTGTTTCCTCGCGCCAAGCCGTTGCCGACCAAATAATTATAGCTATCGGTCACCGCCTGCATCATATCTGTTCCGCAGCGATCGAGTTCGACGATAAGGTGTTCGGCCGATTTTCCCGCCGCAATCACGGCTGGCACATCCATCTTGCCCGACCCAACCGCGACCATGTTGCCATCTGTCGTGCAAGGCCCGTCTTTGATATGCAGCAGCGCCGAGCGGGCATCCATCTTCGCGACAAACTCAGCCGCATCATAGCCCGCTGTTTGCACCCAATAGGTGTCTACTTCGAGAAAAACATCCTCATCCAGCGCGTTGATAACTGTTTCATAGGCGACCTTACCGTCCACTTTGGCAAACTCCCACCAATGATTGTGCAGACCAAATTTCAGCCCATGCTTGCGTGCAATATCGGCCGCCGCATTATATTCTGCAATTCTCGCCTCAATGCCTGCTTGCGTCTCGAATCCATCACGTTGTAGGCCAGCCGCGATGATGCGATCGTTACCCAACGCTTGCATCATATCAATCAACTCACTTTCGTTTTCTTTGGTCAGCAACGGGCTATGTGCGCCGATTACCTGTAGACCCAATTCGTTTAGCAGATCAACGGCCGCTTGGCGTGAGGGGGCATAGCCAAAGCCTGCCGTTTCGACACCAATGTAGCCAATTTCAGCGATCCACTCTAGTGTTCCTTGCCAGTCGTGGGCAAGCTGTTCGCGGATTGTGTAAAGTTGTAGTGCAATAGGTTTTGTCATGTTATTAATATTGAATTTTTACGTGTCGGCGTGTTTCGGCCGATTCTAAAATCGCATCGCAAATCACCGCATTGCGATACCCATCTTCAAACGTTGCACCCATCGGGGCCACATCCTTATCATTTACAATGCAGTCGAGCAGATGGGCGAACTCATGCACAAAAGTATGCTCCCAACCGATGATATGCCCACCAGGCCACCAATGTTCGATCCATGGATGATTCGGTTCGGTTACCATCACGTTGTGGAACCCTTGCGTCGTGTTCGGTTCATCATTCACCCAAAAAACATCAAGTTCGTTTAGACGTTCTAGATTAAAACGGATTGTGCCTTTCTCGCCGTTGATCTCAAATGTGTTCGCATTTTTGCGACCGGCGGCGAAGCGTGTCGCTTCAAGCGTCCCGATTGCGCCGTTTTCAAACGCGACGGTTGAAACAAATGCGTCATCAACAGTGACCTCGCCTATGCTGCCGTCCGCTTCTGGGCGCTGTTTGGTAAAGGTACGCGTCATGGCGGACACTTCGCTGATTTCACCGACAAGGAATCGGCCGAGATCAATAATATGTGCGCCCAGATCGCCCAACGCCCCACTGCCCGCATTTTCTTTGCGCAGCCGCCAAATCATTGGCGTCTCAAAGTGCGGCATAATCCACTCTTGCAGATAGCTAGCGCGAAAATGATAAATTCGCCCCAGTGCGCCACTTGCAATCAGATTTCGCGCCTGAATAATCGCAGGCACAAAACGGTAGTTGAACGCCACCATATGCTTGACGCCCGCTTTTTCGGCCGCATCAAGCATCGCCTTCGCTTCGGCCGCGTTACGCGCCAGCGGCTTCTCGCAAAAGACATGTTTGCCCGCTTCGGC
This sequence comes from Promineifilaceae bacterium (SeqCode), assembly GCA_049614105.1. Taxonomy (GTDB): domain Bacteria; phylum Chloroflexota; class Anaerolineae; order Promineifilales; family Promineifilaceae; genus CALECP01. The sequence continues at coordinate 1,472 of JBMZDF010000379.1, read as the reverse complement.
CGCAGCAATACACGGCTCAGCATGGGCATCATTTGGGCCACCGTTGTCAAACAAGTCAATGTTCGGATCAGCCACCATCTCGCGCCAATCAGTATAGTAGCCAGCATAGCCAAAGCGTTTTGCCGCCTCAGCAACCGCCGTCTCATTCCGTCCCGCAATCGCCACCAGTTCAGGCACGGCGGGCGGCGGATAAATCATGTAGGGTAACTTCTTCATCGCATTTGTATGCGCCTTGCCCATAAATGCATAACCCAACATACCAATGCCAATCTTAGGTGCATCCCCTTCTGTGACATTAGCCGCCATTTTTGTGAAACTTTGTTTGGTCATAATTCAATCCCAACTCCAACTCTCATTCCAACTCTCGTTCCGGCTCTCGTTCCAGTTCTCGTTCCAGTTCTCGTTCCGACGCTCTGCGTCGGAATGCCCTCTTCGCCGCTCCAGCGGCCCGTATAGCGAACATAGCCTCTCTCCCAACACATGCCACTGGAGCAGCCAGAACAGGTTCCCCCGCAGAGCAGAGGAGCCAGATAAATGGTTATTACCTAGTCACTTTGGAAAGCCGCATCAAACGCTACATTTGATGGCGCAAAATCTTGTTTGCGGATCATCGCCAGTGCCTCAGGCGCACCCCAATCACGATCCATACCGCTGTCTTCCCACTCAATCGAAAGCGGGCCATTGTAGCCAATGCGATTAAGCGCACGCACAATTTTGTCCCAATCAACATCACCGCGCCCTGGCGAGACAAAGTCCCAACCGCGCCGATGGTCTCCAAAATCGAGGTGCGACGACAAAATGCTGTTGCGTCCTGTCAAGTTGACGCGACTATCTTTGACATGTGCATGGTAAATACGATCGGGGAAAGCGTTGATAAATTCGACAGGATCGACAAACTGATGCACCAAATGGCTGGGGTCAAAGTTGATGCCAAACGCAGGATGATCGATAGCGGCGAGTGCGCGTTCAGTTGTGATGATGTCGTAGGCGATCTCAGTTGGGTGTACTTCAAGCGCAAACTTGACGCCGTTTTCCTGATAGACGTCCATAATCGGCCGCCAACGGTTCGCAAAATCAACGTACCCTTCGTCAATATCCGCCTGACTAGTAGGCGGGAAGAAGTAAAGCATGTGCCAGACGGCGCTGCCCGTAAAGCCGCAAACGGTATTGACACCCATCAGTTTGGCAGCACGACCCGTGTTCGCCATCTCTTCGGCCGCACGTTGCCGCACTCCTTCTGGCTCGCCATCACCCCAAACATAGTCGGGAACGATGCTTTTATGCCGTTTGTCGATGGGATCGCAAACAGCTTGCCCAACCAAATGGTTGCTGATCGCGTAACATTTCAGACCATATTTGTCGAGAATGTCGTGACGGCTCTGGATGTAACCATCTTCAGAGAGAGCGCGGTCGACCTCAAAATGATCGCCCCAACAAGCAAGTTCGAGGCCATCAAACCCCCACTCGCTAAC
>JBMZDF010000378.1:0-6093 GCA_049614105.1 Promineifilaceae bacterium (SeqCode) | reverse complement strand
TCGACGCCCAGCTTGCGGATTAGGAATTTGAGGCGAGCGCGGTTGCGGTTTTTCTTTTCGCCTAGTCGAGCAAACACGCGGCTGACCGCTTGCGAGATGGGCAGAATTTCGTCTTCGGTGAGGAAGTCGTAGAGGACTTTGGCCTGTTGTGGAACGGTTCCAAGACCGCCGCCGACGTAGAGGGTGAAGCCGCGCACGGGGTTGCCGTCAACTGTTTTGATGCGTCCGAGGTAGCCAAGGTCGTGCATTTTGACGAGGCCACATGCTTCGTGGGCGCAACCTGAAAAAGCGATCTTTATTTTTCGGCCGAAATCCTGCACATCATCATGGCCCAACAAAAACTGCGTCACTGCATCCGCATAAGGCGTCGTGTCAAATGCCTCGGTGCGGCAAATGCCAGCCAGTGGGCAAGCGGTCACGTTGCGCACAGAATTTCCACAAGCTTCCTGAGTGGTGATGCCGACTGCCGCCAACCGCCGCATCATGTCGGGCGTGTCGTCTAAATGCACAAAATGCAGCTGAATATCTTGGCGCGTGGTGACGTGCAGAATGTTGTCCGAATATTCTTCGGCAAGCTGCCCCAACACATCAAGCTGTTCAGCCGTTAGCCCACCATAGGGAATTTTGATGCGCTGCATGCCAGGCGCATCCCATTTTGTGTCGGAGCCTTTGGTAACGTCGGCCGAGGGAAAGGTGAGCGTTTGGGCAGCGATCCCGTCATGGCGCTGACCGTTATCATAACGCTGACCGTATGCGCCACGGCGTAGGCGCGTTTCGCCAAAAATGTTGTCAGCGATCTTGCCCTGTCGTTTTAGTTCAATTTGTCCTTCAAATAGGTCAATGTCATGCGCCAACGCAATAGGCATTTTGTCGATGAGGGCTGTTTTCCAACTGTTTGGCTGTGTCATGTCGAATTTTCTCCGTCGAACAGCGTCAGGTGGCAACAAAAAAGCTCAGGGCAACCCTGAGCTAAATGCATATCAGCGGCTGCGCCTGTGCTCAGGTCGCTACCGCATGTTCGCTTGGTTTCTTAGTTTGCTATCACCTTCACCCAGCGTGCTGTATCGACCCATTTTTGGTGGGACAACAACACATTAGACAGCAACATAGTGGGGTGAGGTGGTAGAAGTTCATCATGTTTGCTTAATTGATTCGAGTGCATTCTACATGACGGCGCACATGGATGCAATAAAATGGAATAGTGCGAATAAATATCCACTATAAAGGAATTTGTTGTGTCTTATATGGGATTGTTAGGCAGCTCGCAAACTTGCAGACGCCATTTAGCTTCTCTGGAAGCATTGCCCGCAGGTGCCTTCGATAGTGAAGTGGTTGATATTCGGCCGAAAATTATGCTCATGCAATAAATGCTCAGCCAATTCGTGGAAATGATGATCGGCAAAGGTGATTACCTGTTTGCAACTGCGACACACAAGATGATGATGCGGCTCCGATCCCGTGATTTCGTACATTGTTTGTCCACCAATTTCAGCGGTGGCAACAATCTCGATTTTCTCAAATAAATGCACCGTTCGGTACACTGTCGCCCGATCAATGGCGGACGATTTATGCTGAACACGCGCATAAATGCTGCCAACGGTCGCATGACCGCCGATTTCATGCAGCGTTTCAAGAATTAACTGGCGTTGTGGTGTGAGGCGATAGCCATGTTGACGTAGACGAGTTGCAAACTCCATAATGCTCCTGTGTGGGTGGACAAAACCTGTGCGTTTAAGCTGTCGCAATAGTAGCTGTAATTGCAATTCTTTGCAACTGCAACAAGTCATATGCGAAAAATCATAAATACGCTAAATTATGCTTGGTTTGATTGTAAGAATTATGTCTCTAGCAAATTTTAACAGGTGGACAAATCATGTGCATATCAGCTATACTCTGCTCGAATGTTGTTGCAAATATTTGCAATAAGTGAGAAAAGTGTATGTCTAAATCAATATTACTGACATTTTTGTTGAGCCTTTTGATTGGCTGTTCGGCCGAAATAGGAACACTAGAATTCCGTGCCAACGGGGAAGACTTTGTCCGCCAAGGTTTCATCGCCAAGGACGGCTGGGCTGTTCAGTTTGATAACGTCATTGTTGAACTATCAAACGTGACCGCACTGCAAACAGATCCCCCCTTTGATCCAAAATCTGGAGCAGAGCCAGAAGGAACGGCCGTTGTTCTTGGTAAAGCACTGGTTGTCGACTTGGCGGAAGGCGATGCGGATGCAGAGCCGATTGTCATCGGGTCAATTGATGCGGATGTTGGTCAATACAATGCGATTCGTTGGGACATGCGTAATGAGAGCGTACGGTTGGTTGGTTCGGCCGAAAAAGACGGCAACACAGTCGACTTTGACCTGCGCTTTGACCAACCGCTTAGCTACGCTTGCGGCGAGTACGTGGGTGACGGGCGCAAAGGATTTGTCAATGCAGACAGCACGGGCAATATCGAAATGACCTTCCATTTTGACCATATGTTTGGCGATATTGAGGTTGCGGCCGATGAGGCGCTCAACACAGGCGCACTTGGCTTTGCCCCGCTTGCGGCGATCGCAACAGATGGCGTGCTTGATATGGGCCAAGCTGAACTTGCTGCGGCGCTCGACGATGCTGACTTTACAACGTTGCTCGACACGTTGACGACGCTGGGGCATGTTGGTGAAGGGCATTGTTTTGAATCAACAGGCGGCTTTACGGAACGTTCGGCCGAATAATAACCCTCATGCGATCTACCCTCTATCAATCATTTCTGACCGTGCTGGTGCTGCTGGCATTTGTGCCAACCGCATGGGCGCATGGAACCAACATTGGTGTTACTGTCGATGGGTCTACCGTACAAATTGAAGCTCGCTTCGAGACGGGTGAACCGATGTCAGAAGCGCAAATTATCGTTTATACACCAAATGATCCAGAAACACCTTGGCTGTCTGGGGCGGCCGATGTTGAGGGTGCGTACAGTTTCGATGTTGATACGACGCTTGTCGGTGAGTGGGCCGTCACGATTCGCACGGGCGGACACGGCGAAATTGTGCATCTCAACGTCAATCGTAATGGCACAATCCAAGTAGACCAACCTTCAGAACGCAATCCAATTGTGACGGCAATCGTTGCAGGTGTCGTTGTCGCTGGACTAGGCGGTGTTGCCTACTATTTTAATCAGAAGCAATAGTGAAATAAGTGAATCACAAGAAGTTGGAAGCACCCCCACCTAGCCTCCCCCAAAGGGGGAGGGATCTGATCTCCCTCCCGAAGGGAGGGACTAAGGGAGGGTGTCTCCTGAATTCCCAAAGAGCTAATTTGCTTAATACGATATAGACCAGCGGTCTGTGTCACAAATTGAGGCTTTCTAATGCATATTCCTGATGGGATTCTTCCTCCACTCGTCTGGGGCGGCGCGTACGCTGTCACAGCCGCCACAACCGCGCTTGCGCTACGCAAAATCAACCAGCGTGACGATCCACGTGCAGAAGTTCCAAAGGCAGCACTCTTAACCGCCGCATTTTTTATCGCTTCCTCAATTTATGTGCCGATCCCTGGGCTAACCAGCGCCCATCTGCTTTTGGCTGGCACAATGGGAATTATGTTAGGCTGGTATGCATTTCCCTCAATTGTGATTGGCTTAATTTTGCAGGCGGTCGTGTTTGGTCACGGTGGGATCACAACGATTGGTGCAAACGCGCTTATTTTGGGCGTGCCAGCGTTGGCAATGGGCGGACTATTTAGCATGGTGCGTCAACGGCAACAAGGGAATTTGGCGCTTGTGTTTGGCTTCTTGGCAGGCATGATCGGCGTGGTGATGGCGGCGCTAATTTTCTATGGGCTAATTATTGGCACAATTCCGGCCGATATTAATGTGGTTGCCGAAACACGCGCCACGACGCTGCTGGTTGTTGCACATGCTCCCGTTGCGATTGTTGAAGGTCTGTTCACCGCCTTCCTCGTCAACTATTTCCGCAAGACACGACCTGAAATGATTAACTTTGAATCGCGCCGTTATTCGGCCGCGATGCCGACAGATTAGCATCGAAACTAGCCGATAAAACGTTTTACGTTTTACGTTTTTAACTCACATGGCAGGCGGACATTTACACTTTGGCGGCATTGACGCATATGCAAAGATGCACTCGCCCATTCACGATTGGGATACGCGCTTCAAAATTGTTGGCTTGCTGTCATTGATTGTGGCGTTTGCGTTGGTGCAGGATTGGCGATTGCTGCCTGCGCTGGTGCTAATTACCGTTGCAATTTATATTGCGTCGGGGCTTCCGTGGCATGTGCTGCGCCATCGTCTGACGATTCCGGGCGCGTTTATTGGCATGTTGGTCTTGTTTATGCCGTTTATTGCGGGTGAGACGGTGATTGCCCAATTTGGCCCGCTTGATGTGCGGCGCGAAGGGCTGGAATTGGCGGGACTTGTCGCGGTGCGCTTCTTTTGCATTGTGTCGTTGGCGTTTGTGATGCTTGATACCGATACGTTTTATCGTACGATCGAGGCGTTGCGGGCGCTGCGTTTCCCTGATTTGATGGCGGATATGGTGTTGTTGACATATCGGTATTTGTTTGTGGTGGGCGACTTTTTCGGCCGAATGCAAACGGCCGCTCGTCTCCGTGGCTTCCAAGGCACCCTTTTTTCAATCGCAACGCTCAACACATTTGCCTCCTTAATTGGTCACATGCTGATTCGCAGCTACGACCAATCAGAGCGCGTCTACAAAGCGATGGTGCTGCGCGGCTATGGCAACAGCGCTATCCGCCCACAACTTTTCAAGTCAAACCAGACCGATCGCCTAAAACTGGCCGCAGCAATTATTGTCGCAGTCGCTTTAACCCTTGCTCAGTACATCTATTTCGCGTGATGTGTCAAACCCACTATGCTTGCACTTAAAATCGCCAATCTCCAGTTTGCTTACCCCGAAACACCCGTCCTGCGCGGCATCAGCTTAGAGATTCCAGAAGGACAGCACGTTGGTCTGATTGGCCCCAACGGCGTCGGAAAAACAACGTTGTTCCACGCGATTTGCGGCATTCTCAAACCGACAGGTGGCTCTGTCCACCTGTTTGAGCAGCCAATCAAGGCGGGACGCTTTAATCCTGATGTGGGGCTGCTGTTTCAGTATCCAGACGATCAGCTATTTTCGCCATCGGTGCGTGAAGATATTGCGTTTGGGCCGCTCAATATGGGGTTGTCGCCTGAAGACGTGAAGCAGCGTGTGCAGAGCGCGATTGATGCAACGGCGATTGAGTACATCGCCGACCGTACGCCGCATCAGCTTTCGGGCGGTCAAAAACGGATGGTGGCGATTGCAGGGGTTCAGGCGATGCAGCCGCGTGTGATGTTGTATGATGAGCCAAGCGCAAATTTGGATATTCGTTCGCGGCGGCGGCTGATGGCGTTTATCAAAAATTCGGCCGAAACAGTCCTCGTCTCCTCCCACGACCTCGAACTCATTCTCGAACTCTCCCAGCGCGTCATCCTCCTTGACGAAGGGCGCATCATCGCCGATGGCGACCCGCTCGAAATTATGGGCAATGCCGCACTAATGGAAGCGCACGGACTCGAAAAACCCCACTCGTTGCGTCCACACCGCCACACGACGGGCAATCCCGATAGACATGCTCATTAGCAGATGGCATCAGTAATTATCATTTAGCAATGAGTGTGTTTCATTTGAGTAAAGAGCGGTGGCTGAGCCAGCCGAAACCTGAGCCAGTCGAAGCCTGAGCAACACACCGCTGCGACTTCGACAAGCTCAGTCTACGCTATCGTCACCAACCTATTTGAAACATACCCTTTAGCAATTGCCCATTCGTTGTGACTTTCCTTCTCATCTTCTCCTCACCCCCCCGTCTAGAAATCGCGTGAATGGCGGAAAGCTGGCGAAAATCTGCGTTCTTATGTCCATAGCATGTGTTAGCTGAGCAAGTCAGTACTCAGAGAAGTCTAGTGATGCAGCCGAGTATCAATGACAGACCAATGTAGCATGCACCTGTCCTATTTCGTCGGTTAGGCTACTAGCAACGCAAGCCATAACAATCATTTAATCTGATATTGTGTCAACAGCTATACCTAAGTTGATAGGAGAGTTCCCTC
>JBMZDF010000377.1:0-6138 GCA_049614105.1 Promineifilaceae bacterium (SeqCode) | reverse complement strand
TTGCTGATGCTGCGCTGGGTCACGGCCGCTTTGAAGTCGTGATTTCGGCCGATAATCAAATTGACCAAAAAGCCGCCATAGCTGCCGCCCGTCACGCCGCGCCGTTCGCGGTCGATATACGGTAATTCAGCCACATAATCGGCCCAAGCCATCACGTCATCATAGTCCGCGCCGCCGTGGTCGTTCCAAATTGATGCGGCGTGCGCCTCCCCATAGCCGCGCCCGCCGCGTGGGTTGCAAAAATAGACAACATAGCCGTTTGCCGCGAGGTATTGAAATTCATGCATGAAGGCGTTTGAATATTGGACGAGCGGTCCCCCGTGCATCTCCATAATCGAAGGATATTGTTTGCTGGGGTCAAAATGCGGCGGCTTCAAGATCCAGCCCTGTAGATCGTTGCCTGCGGCTCCTTTGAACCAAACCGTTTCAATTTCCCCCAGCGTTTTGCGGGCGATGCGCTTTTTGTTCGCTGATGAGAGGGCACGAACGGGGCCAGCAGCGACACCATTAACAAGCGTTTGCGCTTTGATTTCGCCGATGGTTGTCATTGTGGTGTGCCAGTAGGCGATTGTGTCGGCCGCAACGTCGTATGCGCCAATGACGCCCGTTTCGCCCAACACCGTTTGCAGGTCGCTGCCGTCGATGTTGATCGCGTGGACGGTTGTGTTGCCATGTTCTGATTTTTGGAAATGGATGCGCTGGCTGTCTGTGCTCCAAATCGGCCGAACAGGGATACAGCCGCCCAAATCGTTGCCCGATGCGTTGCCCACGTGAAAATCATGCTCACCCGTGAGACAACGCGCCTCGCCACCGGCTGTCGGCACAATCCATAGATGGTTGTGCTTCCACCAGTTTGCCTGCATCGAATGGCTTATGTAGGCAATCCATTGTCCATCAGGTGAATAGGTTGCGCCCAATTTGTCGCCGAACGGGGCGGGAAGGCGTTCAAAGTCGCCGCCTTTTGCTGACATCACATAAAAATCTGCGCCGCCTGGGTTGAAATCGGGATCATCCGCTCGATTAGAGGTAAACAAAATCTGTTTGCCGTCTGGTGACCAAGTTGGCGCTTGTTCATCACAGATAGCCCCTTTTGTGAGCTGTTTTGTTTTGCCAGACTTCACGCTGACCGTCCAGATGTGAACACGCTCCTTTGGCAAAAACCCGCGACCGTCAAATTTGTGGTGCATGCGCGTGATATGGCGTGCGACGATGCCCAGCTTTTTTTTCTTGGGATTGGCTTTGCGTTCGAGAACGTCTTTGTCCGTTAGCTGAACGCTGCAAACAATCCGCTTGCCGTTTGGCGACCATTCAAACTGTTGGATATGGCCTTTGATCTGGCAAATTGGACGTGCTTCGCCGCCATTGGCGCGAATTAGGTAAAGTTGTGCGGGTTCTTCTTGGTTGCCGCGATTTGATAGGAACGCGATTTTCTGACCGTCTGGCGACCATTTTGGACTGACATCAACGTGGTTGCCATAAGTAAACTGCTGATGTGCGCCTGTTTCGGCCGAAGCCAGCCATAAATTGGAGAATTTCTTTTCGCTGTTCGGATCAACGCGCTGGATTGAATAGACAACTTGTGTTCCATCGGCCGAAAGGGCGCAACTGGAGACAGGGCGAATTTTGTACAGGTCTTGAGCTTTGATTAAACGCTTTGAGCTGGATGACATATAAACTTCTCCTCTTGAAACATTAATGGATTATGAGTGAAGATTTTTCGTGTACTCATAAAAAATTAATCAGCTATTAAGGTGTAACGGTCGATGAGAGTATAGACGAAAAGGGGGGCTGTTGGTGGATTTCGGCCGAAAATTGGTTGACAAATCAGCACAAATGTTTTATTATTTCGACCTATACGAAATGTTTGATTTGAGTTATTTGTATTTTATGAAGTAAGGGGTTTCAAACCCAAACATTCAAATAAGATGCAAAAAATTGAATTGTAGAGTTATGAAAAGTGTTAAGATTTTGAGAGAACTTGTCTCTAAACAGCCAGATTTTCATGCTTTTGCAGTTTCACAGCTTAATCAAACCTCATTTGTACGCTATTTAGCTTCAACAAAATCAAGGTAACTGTTCACAGGCGATTAGGTTCTTAAAAAGTAGCCACAGCATCTTTGTAGTCAGTGATAAACAGCGGCATTTTGCTTGATTGATGTTATAGCCTTGAGAATCTAACCCCCTAACCATTTTAGTAACCACAACCCAAACGATTATGAGTGACACGGGACGACAACCGAATTTAATTTCTGATGCAGCAATTCCTGGAATCAAGCAGCGTGTTACGTTAAATACGCCGTTGCAAGCTGCGATCGGCCTTTTCGAGCAGCATATGCGCGATGAAGGCTTTTCTATTCATACTGTCAAAGCATTTGCCAGCGATTTACGCCTTCTTGGTCAATATGTTGGAATCGGTCAACCTGTTGGCGATATTGGCACGAAAGATCTCAATGACTTTCTCGGTTGGCTTACAAATGAGCGTGGCGTGCCTTGTAGCCCCAAATCTTATTCGCGACGTGTTACAACGCTTAAAGTGTTTTTTGGCTGGCTGCTCAAAACAGACACGTTGCTCATTGATCCATCCAATGCTGTGATTCAGCGCAGCGTGACCAGCCCGTTGCCAAAGGTTCCATCGCTAGATGACATTGAAAATGCGTTGGCGGTTACACAGGCGTGGGCGACTGAAGGTAACAAGGGCAAAGTGGATCCGCGTCCGCACTTGCTGCTCACGTTGCTGCTAAAAACGGGGATCAAGAAGGGCGAAGCGATGGCAATCGTGCCAAACCACATCGTGCGTGATGATGCCGAGGAACCTTACCTTTTCATCCGTTATAAAAATCCACGAATGCGTTATAAGGAGCGCAAGGTTGAATTAGATCCCATTTGGTTAGAGACACTTGACAATTATCTTGCCCAATATGCGCCTACCGACACATTATTTACCTGCACGGCGCGTAACCTTGAATATGTCTTGCGAGATGTTGGTGAGGCGGGGGAACTCGACAAAGGGCTTTTATCGTTTGAAAACCTGCGCTGGCGCTCGGCGTTGACAGACTATGTTCTAGAGGTTGATCAGGATACGATCCGTCAGCGTTTAGGGCTATCAAAAGTAACTTGGCGCGACACTAAAAATAAGCTGGGTCGTCTAACTGAGAATGCTGACAAAGCTGACGCCTAAAAATTTAAGTAGGGGTGCTGTCAACCCCTCAAGATCCCGAAAAGCTAAAAATTAAAATAAAACAGGCGTCTGCAAATTTGCAGACGCCCTTTTGTTTTGTCGATTGAGTTATCTTGTTTTATTGAGTTTGGCAGTTCCCACCGAGCAAATCGCTGATTGGGGAAACGCTTGGGTCAAGGAAAACGTTTTTAGAGCGTACTTCGCCTGACTGTTCACCAACCACCGTGATTTCATACACCCAAGGGTCGCAGCCTGATTCGCTTGCCGTATGAACTGCTTGGCTAACTGAATCATATTCGTCGGGTCTTGCTGAAAAGACCTGAATATTAAAGCTCGTATCGGCCGGGCTAGATGGCGTGATTTGCATGTCGCACCACCAAATTTCGGCGTTCATATTGCATGATTGAATGAAATGATTAAAGTCGACATCACCTGTTTTAACTTCTTCGGCCAGCACAGGTTCCGCCGCTGTTGTTAATGGGGCAACCGTTTCAGTAGGTAATGCATTTGTATCATTTGCAAAAACAGTTACCTCAAAAGTAACGCCCACACCTAATGTCACATTCTTTGGGTCTGCAATACGCCATAGCGATTTGAACGTGCCTGGTACAACAGGGGCGTACAGCGTCGCCGCCATGACGATGCGTTCGCCCGGATCGACGTTGCGATCAAAGGTCAGCTTGTCCAGAAATCCAAACGGTTCACCCGCTTCATAAGCAAATGTCGATCCTTTCAGAATGGGGCAGTTGCCATCATTGCGTAAGACCCATTGCATCTGGAATGGCCCTGCAATTGGAATCTCCGCAAAACTGCCCTGTGTCGTTGTTTCCAACAGGCGGATGTTATAGTCGCAAGGAACAGGTGTTGCTGGTGTGCCGTCGTCTACATAGGTTGAGAGTCCATCTGGAAAAAACTTGCCGAGCGTGCTGCGTGCGCTTGCGCCCATCGTGGAATCAGGGTTCATCAGAACGCTGGCTAAACCAATCATTAGGACGGTTAACGCAAGCATCATGACGGGAGCAACAATGCGCAGGAAGCCGCCTGCACCGCGAGAACGTTTTGGACTGGGTCGGGGTGGGGGGAGTGTTTCGGCCGATTTGACCTGTCCAACGGCCGTTGGAACCTGCTGCACCTCAACCGCTTCTATCAAAATACTGGGCGGTTTGCTCCGTTTTGTCTGAGCAGGAATCGGTATCTGTCTGGCCCACGCTGCATCACTATTTTGAATAATTTCGCGCAGTCGACGCGCGATTCCTAACGAGGTTTGGAATCGATCCTGCGGATCCTTTGCCAGTGCTTTCATAATCACAGCCGTGATGTCAGGGGGCAGGCTGGCGTTGTAATCAGAGGGGTTTGGAATTGGCTCGTTGATATGTTTGAGCACAACCGCAAGCGGTTTGTCCGCATCAAAAGGCAAACGGCCCGTGACCATTTGGTAGAACAAAACGCCCAGCGCATAAATATCGCTGCGGGCATCGCCCGGTCGGCCTAGCCCCTGTTCAGGCGACATGTAGGCTGGTGTCCCAATCATCGCGCCAGTGGCTGTATGCTGGGTTGACCCATTCAGCGTTTTAACAATACCGAAGTCGGTCAGGATTGCATCGTTATCACCGTCAAATAGAATGTTGGCTGGTTTGATGTCACGATGCACCATGTCACGACTGTGAGCATACGCCAGCGCATCGCTGATTTGCAACACCACGCGAATCGACTCGCTCAGTGAAATAATTTGCCCTTTACGACGGGCAACTTTGAACTTTTCTTTGAGCGTCCCGCCACCAATATGCTCCATCGCAATATAGGGCGTTTGACCAGTCGTATTAAAATCGTAAACACGAACGATGTTGGGATGATCCAACTGGGCCATTGCGCGGGCTTCCCGGGTGAAGCGATGCAAAAAGTTTGGATCGCTAGCATGGTAAGCGTGCAGAACCTTGAGCGCAACTATTTTTTTATCTTTTGTACTTTGTGCTTTGAAAACGGCCGACATCCCACCGTGTCCGACCCTCTCTGTAATATTATAGTGGCCTACGGTTTGTCCAATCAGCGCGTCGATCATGATACCCCAAGGTGCATCAAGGGGATCGTAATCGGCTACCGATCAAACGTGAGCCTGATCGGTATCTCAATCATGAGCCTGAGACGGAGAATTCTTTGCCTCCCTCCGTCACATCGATAGTCGTTGTTAACGTGTGGACATCTGTGCGCCCCGTTTCTGGAGTTGCATAATACAAGACTGCCACGACGCTATACGAATCGGTCGGCTCCCGATCCCTCAAGTGCAGTGTTAAATGAAAATTTGGATCCAACGTTTCAATTACGGTGAGGGTCCCAGCTGGGTGTCCATTGGCATTTGTTAGCCGTACCTCAATAGATGGACGTTCTCGAAACGGGGTAATGTCAAAACCAACAGCGAGTCGTCGCTTGTCGGGATGAACATACAAACCGAGGCGGTTAAAGCGTACATCTTCACGCGCGCGCGGCCCCTCTAATGGATCATCGAAGAAATTTATATTCATCATAGTAGACATTATAACTTGCATTACGACTTAAGCGCACCTTGCGCTATGATGTTTACTTGAGTAAAACATGACTAATTTCCTATGTGATGGTGATAAGGTCACAGGGATAGGTGTAATTCAATTGAGTATCAAAATCTGCTCTACAAGAAGCTAAAAGATTGGTACAATTGATAGATCTGCGGATTGACATAAATCGGTTCGTGAGAAAAGAATTTGAACGCTTGATGTAGGAATCAGCACTGCTGAATTTGTGTCCAAGTTAGCTAAAAAACTAGCAAAGACAGGGTTCGTTATAAGTTTGCGCGATTAGGCAAATTGTATTTCACTGCATATGGGACGACTCACAACGCCACGTCCATTTTTGAAATGGGTGGGTGGCAAAGGACAATTGGCTAAACATTTGATGGAGTGCTTACCGCCTAAATTCGGTGCATACCA
>JBMZDF010000376.1:0-6156 GCA_049614105.1 Promineifilaceae bacterium (SeqCode) | reverse complement strand
TTTCAAGTTTCATGCCGCAGTCGATGAGCGTTGGCTCTGGCCCAGAAATGAGAAAGCAGTTGACGGGGCCGACAGCGAAAGGGGTCGGGAGTTCGATCTGGATAGGTGTTGATGTCATAGGAATAGTGAGCAGGCTCAGAATGAACCGCAAAAACAGGTATCAGTTAGACAATGAAAGCGTCGTGCGACATGATCGCGTGAACGCCTTTGACTTGGTTGACAATCTGGGTGACGCGCATATCGACAACGAGACTGGCGAGCGCGTAGGCGTCGTGGCGCGTTAGATTGTGGATCTGCATCATCAAATCGAGCATTTTGCTCAGGGCGAACTCGGTTGCGACGTTGAGGTCATGATTGAAGCCAAACGTGACCCAGCCAGCAGGGGTGTGCGCGTAGGGTGTCGTGAGCAGCGCCTTTTCATGCAGCGTGAGCGTCATCGATCCGTGCGCCATTGGGCATTCGATGGCAACCCCGTTTACCTCGCCGTCGCCTTGGATGGCGTGCCCATCCCCAACTGAGAGCAGACCGCCGTCTGCCATGATGGGCAAAAACAGGCGACTGCCGACAACAAGTTCTTTGCAGTCGATATTGCCACCGCTCAAATAAGGGGGCGTTGTGCGGTAAATGCCTGTCGGCGCGGGCGGCATGCCGATGACGCCCATGAAGGGGTTGAGCGCAACTTGATGGCCGTGTTGATTTCGGCCGATCATCTTATCCACATCCAGTTCCCAGCGATGCAAAATACGCTTGTTCGCATCAACGCCAAGGCGCGGATTATGGGCAGGATACCCACCCCCCGCATAAACCCAGCCCCATGAAGCGGGACGAATTTCGTTGAACACGATCTCAAGCATCATGCCAGGTTTCGCGCCGCGCACGGCAATTGGTCCACAAAGCGCGTGTCCTGAGTCAAGCACGGGATCGCGTGGCTCAAATAGCACTGGATCGATCTGTTCTTCAATGGGTGGTTCGATAAACCAACGGGCGTCGAGCGTTTGGAAGGTGACGGTGTCGCCTGAGTTAACGGTGAGGGCGGGGGGAAATTCGGCCGAAAAAGCCCCGTGCAAAGTATCTCGATTAAGGGGTAGATGATGTGTTGCCATAGTTAAGTCTCTAATTTACACGATATTCAACAAAACAAACATGAGCCAGCGAAAGATAAACGGGACGCTATCATCCCTAACCGCCTGAAAATTGTAGCGATTTTCAGGCCAAACGTGCATACTTATGTGATGAAGGAGATCAAAACAGTCCAACTGTTCGTTACCTGTTTGGTTGACAATTTTTACCCCGATGCAGGCTTTGCCGTCGTCAACGTGCTTGAGAAGCTGGGTCTGCGGGTCGAGTTCCATCAGGCGCAAACCTGTTGCGGACAACCCGCCTACAACGGCGGATTTTGGGACGATGCCCGCGAAATGGCCCGCCACACCATCGACGTGTTAAGTCAGAGCGATGCCCCTGTTGTAATCCCCTCTGGCTCCTGCGGCGATATGATTATTCATGGCTATGCTGAAATCTTAAAAGACGACCCCGTGTACGCTGCGAAAGCGCAGACGGTCGCCAGCCGCACCTATGAATTTACCCAATTCCTTGTCGATATTTTGGGCGTTGCGGATCAAATCGAAGCGGGTTGCGGTGGCTGCATGACTTATCACGCCTCCTGTCACGGCCTGCGCGGCCTTGGTCTGCGCACCCAATCGCAAACGCTGCTCAATCGTGCAAACCCTGACGAACTTCGCGATCTCAATGGGTCTGAGGAATGCTGCGGCTTTGGTGGTCTATTTGCCATCAAAATGAGCGATATTTCGGGCAAAATCTTAGATGTCAAGCTGGATAATGTCGAGGCGACAGGCGCGGATGTGCTGATTGGCGGCGACGTGAGTTGCCTCATGCACATGTCGGGCGGCCTCCATCGACGCGGCAGCCAGATGCAGGTCAAGCACATTGCGGAAGTTCTGAACGTGAAGCCATAATAATATTTTAGGACGTTACCACCTCCCCATGCCAAACGTTACATTTTACGATCGAGTTGAAGATGCTGTGCAAGATGTGCAGCTACAAACGGCGTTAAACCGCACGACAACCGCCCTGCGAACCAATCGTGACAAGGCGATTGGCAATTTGCCAGAGAGCGATGCGTTGCGCGATCATGCTCGCAAAATTCGGGCGCATACGATTGCCAATCTTGATAAGTATCTGGGTCAGTTTGCCGATTCGGTGGCGCGTTTGGGCGGGAACGTCTTTTTCGCGGAGACGGCGCACGAGGCAAATCAGTATGTTTTGCAACTGGCGGCCGAACGGGGCGTCAAAACAGTCGTCAAATCGAAGTCGATGGTGACGGAAGAGTTGGAACTGCGCGAGGAACTTGAGGAGCGCGGCACGCACGTCGTTGAGACTGATTTGGGCGAATACATTATTCAGGTCGCTGACGAAAAGCCGTCGCACATTATCGCGCCCGTGATTCACAAAACGCGCGAACAGGTGGCCGATCTGTTCCAAAACGATTTGGGCGCGACGGATGAGGACATCGCAAGCGTTGACAAAATGACGCAGTTTGCACGGCGTCAGATGCGTAAGGATTTCATGTCGGCCGATATGGGAATCACAGGCTGTAACTTTGCCGTAGCCGAAACGGGCAGCATCACGCTTGTGATGAACGAAGGCAACGGGCGTCTGACGACAACGACGCCGCGCATTCACGTAGTCGTGATGGGCATGGAACGCATTGTGCCAACGATGGAAGATTTGGGCGTGATGGTTCAGCTTTTGGCACGCAGCGCGACAGGGCAAAAGCTGTCGGTTTACACCAACATCGTCACAGGCCCACGACGCGAGGACGAACCAGACGGCGCAGACGAATATCACGTGGTGATTTTGGACAACGGCCGCAGCAATTTGCTGGGTGGCGAGCTGGCCGAGATTTTGTACTGCATTCGCTGTGGGGCATGTTTGAACGCCTGCCCCGTCTATCAAAATATTGGTGGTCATGCTTACGGCAGTGTTTATCCGGGGCCTGTTGGGGCGGTGGTCACGCCCGGGCTGTATGGGGTTGACCCGTGGAATGAACTGCCGCACGCGAGTACGCTTTGTGGCGCTTGTGAAGAAGTTTGCCCCGTGCGGATTGATATTCCGAGGATGCTGCTGGAACTGAGGCGACAATCGGCCGAAAACGGCAACAACCCGTACTGGATCAAAGCTGGCCTAAGCGCCTACAAAACAGCCGCTAAGCGTCCCGCCCTGTTTAACGCTGGCGGCAAAGCAAGCCAGCTTGCCAGCAACTTACTCGCAAAAGATGGCTGGATCACCAGTTTGCCCGGCCCGCTGGCAAACTGGACAAAACAGCGTGATTTTCCTGCCTTCGCTAAAAAATCGTTCAAACAGCGCTGGCGGGAAGAAAGGGGGAGCTAAACCATGGAGAGAAACGCATTTCTAAACAAAATCAGCGCGAAAATTGGCAAGGCGCTGCTGCCTGATGCCGAGGTTACACACCCTGGGGCGTTCACTGACTATTCTTGGAACCCGCAGACGCCGCAGGATGAGCTGGTTGCGCAGTTCAAACATGAGCTAGAGGCGTTGACGGGGCATGTGTATTTGCTGGATGATGTGGAAGATTCGGCCGAAACAATTCTCCAAATTCTCGCCAAACACAACACCAAACACATTATCGCATGGGGCAATGACGATCTTGGTCTGCCCAACTTACGCGAAATTTTGGGGGAAAGCGGCGTCACGATTGATGATAATCACCTGCCAACTGACGAAGCAGGACGCAAGGCGCAGCTTGCCAAATCGGATGAAGTCTACATTGGGCTGACGGGCGCAAATGGCGGGCTTGCCGACAATGGCGCAATTGGCATCGTCAGCGGTAAAGGGCGCGGGCGTTTGGCTTCGCTCAGCCCACCTGTCCACATCGCGTTGCTGCGTCGTGACCAAATCTATCCCTCGATTCCTGCGTTTCTTGCCGATCACGATGGCGTGACGGCCGATGCAAGCAACCTTGTCTTTATCGCTGGCCCCAGCCGTACGGGCGACATCGAAATGACGCTCTCGATTGGGGTGCATGGGCCAGGTGAGACACATGTAATTGTTTTGCCGTGAAGTTGGTTTCTTCCTGCTTTTTCGTATGTTAGGCGTTGACTTGTACAATATAATGGATAATCATGATTAACATCGTAGAAAATCCCACTTCGTTTGTTCTTTCTTCGGCCGAATTTGATTGCGGCACGACCACCGCCCCACCCAATGTACAAAGCTATATGCGGCAATTCATCTCCGAAGCGTTGCGCTACGGACTCGACATTGAAGGATTGTGTAAACGTACCAAAACGGCATCGCGTCATGAAGCGCAGCCGTTGTTGACTGAACTCCATGATGCTGCGTCGATTTTGTATTTGCAGTGGACCCGCCTGCGCCAGCAACGTGAATGGCTGGCCGTGCTGGCTGTGGCCCGTTTGTTCAATGGGCTGACGCAAGATGCACGGTTTTTGCAGAAACGGTATCAACTGCTCGACATGCCGCATATTGAGGTATTTCAACAGCAACTTGAACAGCTAAGCCTTGACGGGTCATTCAATCCCCAATCAATTGCAGCACCGATGCGCGAAGCGGCGCTGGCGCATACGCACGAACAGGCATGGATTTCAGTTATTTTGCCGACTTTTGCACGTCAACCGTATGGCAGGATTCTGCTGTTCAAGGTCGATATTGAGGGCGCTGAACACCCGATTTTCGTCACACAGCCCACATTTTTAACGGGACAATGCACGTTGTTTCATACGCATGGTCAAAACTGGGCGTACTCTTCCCCGTTGGGCGCTGACGGACATAATGCACATCTCAATACGCTGTGGATGCCGCGCCAGCCCGATGACCCGTATCCGCTTAATTTAGAAGATATTGCCGAATATTGCAGCGGTGAGGTTGCGATTGTGCCGCCGCGCTTAATCCACGGCATTTCTCGCAAACGATGTCGTAGCTTACTGATTCCAACCTTGGCCGAGATGTTGAGCGATCACGAACGATGTCAGGCTTGGATCGATCAAACCCGCTTTGGCGAGCAATCTTGCCTGCACGTGTACTGCCCCGACCCCCAACTCAGCACCCTCCTCGCTGATTCCCCCTTTGTTCAAGAAGATAGCCAATTTTTTATCGAATACGACATGATCGTGTTTGACCATTATGCCGAAACGATCTGGACAGGTGGCGGCGGTAGCTGGCCGCGTCGTATGATTGAGTTTGGCACAACGGGCGAGCATTGTGGCCTCTGTTTTGAGGATGATCCACGCAAGGAAAATCTAGACCCGCAGCAGGTATACGATTGGTTTTTAGTGTCGCCTGCGCCGGAGTTAATTAAGTTTGATGGGCAATAACGAAACGCAGACAAGCGTAGATAAAGGTGGCAAAGAGCGTGTGGCGTTAAGCTGTCCGCTTTGTGATACGGGTCAAGCGCCCCTATTCCATCAGGATAAACGGCGGGTGTATCATCGCTGCTGTTGCTGTGGGTTGGTGTTTGTGCCAGAGCGGTTTTGGTTATCGGCCGAAAAAGAGCACAAACATTACAGTTGGCATGAGAACAATCCCACCGATTTGCGCTACCGTAAATTCTTGAGTCGTCTATGTACCCCCCTGCTTGCTTATTTGGAGGAGGGGGATCGGGGGCTTGATTTTGGGTCTGGCCCGGGGCCAACATTATCAGTGATGTTGGAGGAAGCTGGGTTTGAGATGGCGATTTATGATCTGTTTTTTGCAGACGACCCTGCCGTTTTTGAGCAGCGATATGCGTTTGTGACGGCGACGGAGGTGTTTGAGCATCTTTTTCGGCCGAAACAGGAAATCGAACGCCTCCTTTCCATTCTCAACCCCAGAGGCGTTTTAGGCATCATGACCAAGCTTGTGCTCAATCAGGAAAAATTTGCGACATGGCATTATAAAAACGACCCGACGCATGTCATCTTTTTTTCTCAACAAACGCTGGAATGGCTGGCGCAAGCCTATTGTCTTACCTTGACAAATGTTGCGGCCGATGCGTTTATTCTGCAAAAAATGAAAGAAACTGCAGAAAACTTCCTTGGAGAGAAAGTTACAAAAGCAGTTATTACTGTCCCTGCGTATTTTAATGATTCTCAAAGACAAGCGACAAAAGATGCTGGTAAAATT
>JBMZDF010000375.1:0-6167 GCA_049614105.1 Promineifilaceae bacterium (SeqCode) | reverse complement strand
CCGAAACAGTCAACGCGCCACCCTCATTGACCATCGAAGATTTTGAAGACATTTCAGATTGGAGCGGTCTGACGCAGGAAGACACAATCTTTAAGGAGGGCAGCTACGCAGGACGATGGGAAAACCATCTCGAAACAACCCTGATTAGCAAGACATTTGCGACAGCCCAAGATTTTTCCCAGATGGACTACCTTGGATTCTGGCTACATTCTAGCGTTGCCAACAATGCTGAGATTAGCATTATTTTAAGTTCAGAGAACCCTAACGAGACGCCAGCAGGATGGGACTACTACATTCATGAAATCATGTTGGACTGGTCTGGGTGGCGGTATGTTGAGTTGCAGCGTACAGACTTTGACGACGCCCGCGACCCCTTGGGATGGCATCACATCAATGATATTCGCATTTATGCAGGCGGCTGGGGCAATACGCCACAGGCTGACAGTCTGTTGATTTTTGACGAGATCGTCATCATCGAAGAACCCCTGTTGATTGATAATTTTGAGAATGTGTCTGATTGGATCAGCCTGACGCTTGAAACGACAACGATTACCCAAACCGGAAACGCTGGGCGTTGGGACAACCATGTATCGAATAAATCGATTCGAAAAACGTTTGCCCAACCAATGGATGTATCAGAGGCAGATCGCGTGCAGTTTTGGATGCATTCGGCCGTTGCCAACAACGCACTTATCGAGCTGATTTTTGACTCTGCGAACCCTGACACCAATGGAATTGATAATTATCGCCACACGATTCGTGTTGACTGGACAGGCTGGCAACGTTTCGAGATCCCACTAGGCGCGTTTGTCTCGTCCCGCACCCCGCTTGGTTGGCATCATATCAACTATGTCGCGCTTTATGCAGACGGTTGGGAGCATACAGGACTAAGCGACACGATATTGATTCTTGATGAGATGCGGTTTCTGCCCGATCCGTGGCTTGTTGATAACTTTGAAAATGTGCATGATTGGACGTTTGTTTCGGCCGAAACAACCCTCGTACAAACCGGCAACAGCGCAGGAAGGTGGTTCGATCCTGTCGAAGAGCCAAAAATCATAAAACAATTCACCCCTACAATCGATGCAAGCGACGCCGACCACCTACGATTTTGGATGTACTCTGGTGTGGCAAACGACCATCGCATTATGTTTACCTTGGACTCGAACAGAGCCGCAACCGAAGGGTGGGACTATTACCGTCATGCAATTGCGCTAGACTGGACAGGCTGGCGCTTTTTCCAAATTCCTTTAACTGATTTCATTGCAGAGCGGGAACCAATAGGCTGGCAACAGATCAACGAGATCCGTATTTTCAGCGATTGGGGGAGCGAACCGCCTGCTGGAACACAGGTTATTTTTGACGATATGCGGTTTGGGTCAGATGTAATCAGCAACATCGATGTCACAACCGACTATGTAAATGGCAACTACGTTTACATACATACGCTGGCTTTGCACGATCAGTTAAGCGTGACGCGCAACTTGGCAATTGATGTGACGTCTGAGGGCAGTGTGCCGTTTTCCACAACGGTGCTGCGTCCCTATGCCACCTTGGGCGCTAATATGACGGAGACCGTGCAAATCCGAACGGTGATTACGCCTGCTCATGCGCCATTGGATAACCAGCGGGTGCTCGTGACGATTAAGGATGCATCGGGTGTTATTGACGGAACGACGTTGGAAACGGCCACACCGTTGTCAATGCAAGCGCAAGCAAATCCGCGTTTGCTGCTCAATTCGGCCGATTTTACCCGCATTAACAATTTGGCTGCGACAACCCCTTGGGCGGCCGATGTGGTGGATGAGATTATAAATTCGGCCGAAAATTGGGAACAGACATTCACCACAACCTACCACATCGACCAGTGGCATCTTCCACCGCTCGGCGGTCAGTGGTCGCCTTACTACACTTGCCCTGATAACGTTACACCGCTTAGCTATCGCGCCTACAAAGAACATTACTGTCGCACAAACGGGCAGGTCTACACCGATAATCTTACTTACGATCAGGTTATTTATGGCAAAATGTTTGACGATCTTGCCGTCGCTGCGCAAGATTTGGGGCTAGCTTATCAATTAACAGGAAATACAGCCTATGCTGCGGGTGCAACGGAAATTCTCTCTGCACTTGCCGCCAGCTATACAACCTATCCTTATCATGACCGTTACGGCGGTATTGCGGCTGGCCCAGGTCGTGTGCATGCCCAAACGTTGAACGAGGCGGAGTGGGGGTACAAAATTGCGTGGGCTTATGATTTGGTTGCCGAGACGCTGACTTCGGCCGAAAAGCACACAATTGAAAACGACCTCTTGCGGCAGATCGCCACCACGATCCGCCGTAACGAACGCGGCCTGAGCAACTGGCAATCGTGGCACAACATGGCGCTGGGTGCTATCGGCATCGCAATTGACGAGCCAGTTTTGATTGATGAAGCGTTGAACGACGCGCAAAATGGCTTTTATTTACAGATGGAGGAGAGCGTATCGGACGAAGGGGGCTGGTACGAAGGGTCATGGGGGTATCATTTTTACGCGCTTCAACCAACGTATCTCCTTGCCGAAATGCTGATGCGCTCAGAGGTGGATCTGTATAGCAACCCTAGCTTGCGAAACATGTTTACGATTCCGCTTGATATTGTTCAGCCCGACAATCGTTTCCCCGCGTTCAACGATTCACGTCGTAATGTGTCGCTTGACACGCAACTGCCACATTACGAAATTGCACATCATCGTTATCCAAGCGAGACACGGTTTGCGTCATTGTTGCAAGATTCGTCACGTGGGCGTCACGGGTTGTTTTGGGGTGTGGAAA
This sequence comes from Promineifilaceae bacterium (SeqCode), assembly GCA_049614105.1. Lineage (GTDB taxonomy): Bacteria > Chloroflexota > Anaerolineae > Promineifilales > Promineifilaceae > CALECP01. The sequence continues at coordinate 3,353 of JBMZDF010000375.1, read as the reverse complement.
CAGTGGTGGGGTCTGGTTCGGCCGAACAGCCTCAGAGCAAGGTGTTTCCCAATACAGGAATCGGCATCCTCCGCAACAACATGAATCTTAATAGACCCCTTTATCTCGCGCTTGATTTTGGTGAGCATGGCAGCAGCCACGGTCACTACGACAAACTCAGCTACATTTTGTACTCAGACGGCAAGCTACACGGAATCGATTCTGGCATCAGTTCTTATGGCAGTCCCATGTACGACGGTTGGGATAAAACGACAGTTGCCCACAATACAGTCGTTGTGGATATGCAAAATCAGCGGGGCGTCAGCGGCACGTTGCAAACCTTTGATACGGAGGCGGGTGTAAGTCGTATATCGGCCGATGCAGGCGAAGCATACACCCATACTAAAATCACCCGCACAATGATTATGATGGACGCTTTTATCATCGATCAGGTCGTTGTCTCTAGCGATGACGTCCGTCAAATTGATTTAGTGCATCATAGCGAAGGCAAACGCGATCAGACATCACTGAACTTAACAGCGTATGCTGAATTTCTAGTGACGGACACCGCAGGATACAAACACCTTACGGATGCCGTAGCTGATGATGTAACCGCACCATGGTACGCAACGATTGACTCAACGGTGGGGGAACAGCTTGTTGAAGATTTTAATACTTCTTCGAGCGGGCTTAAAATCCATGGGCTGAGCAGCGATCCAACAACGGTTGTTCTGGGCAAAGCGCCAGCTCCCAACGGAGTGGCAGAACAGTCATTTCTCATGCAGCGTCGTACGGCACAAAACACGACCTTCATGACGTTGTTAGAGCCAATAACAGATACAGCACGGATCGAGCAGGCGACTTTGTTATCAACTTCGCAGAGAGAGAACGCTTTCGGAATCCGAGTTGAGTATGCAGATTATACTGACTGGTTATTTTCACTAAATCAGACGGTGTTTGTTTTCAACACGCGCGGACACTCAGCCATGAGCTATTTTGATAATGCAGCTTGCAATGGGTCACTCTGTTCAATTCGACGTGCCAACGATAATTTGCTTCAACGTACGATCTTGATCGATGGAACTAGGTTAGAGGACAACGGCCGAATGCTAATCAGCACCACACATCCGATTGCAATGCAGGTCGAGTACCCACAGAACGAAACGACGCTCAAGCTTTATGCAAGCGAAGCTGTCACTGTGCCTGTTTTCATTTATGCTCCCGATGTGGCAAGCGTGCTGCTAAATGATGCAACTATCCCATTTACCAGAGCGGGCGATGTGATCATCTTGAACCAAACAACGGTCCCTAGTGCTGTACAGGTTCAGTCGATTTCGATTGTGCAAGATGTTAATATACCTGCATTGTTGGGTATCGTGACCATCATGATAGGTCTACTTCTCATCACAATAAAGGTCATCTCAAGTGCGTTGCAAGATTCAAAACACCAACACATTTAACCCACGACGCTAAAACTTAGCCTATCAAAATATAACAAGGCGAGGCACTTAACTAAACTATGTTGACACAAGAAGAAAGAAATCAGTGCGTTGAGTCGATTTTAGAAGTCTATGACACCAAGGTGCAAACGCTGCGCCCGTCTGCCCGTTTCTCACACATCACGTTTGAAGATGCTTACGCGATTTCAGGTGCGGTTGCGGCACGTCAGCAGGCAGCAGGCTCAAAATTGGTTGGCTACAAAGTGGGGCTAACCTCAACCGCCATGCGCCGCTCATCAGGTATTGACGAGCCAGATTATGGCTATCTGTTTGAGGAATTTTTGTATCAAGATGGCGCAAAAATTCCACACGCGGCATTTTGTGTTCCGCGTGTAGAGCTTGAGCTAGCGTTTGTGCTGGGCAAGGCGTTAAAAGGGCCAAATGTCAACATTATGCAGGTGCTAGACGCCACTGATTATGTTGTGCCAGCAATGGAAATTATCGACACACGTGTTGATGAGCCGCGTAAAATCTACGACACGATTGCGGACAATGGCGCTGGGGCAGGGCTTGTCTTAGGCGGTCGGCCTGTAAAACCAAACGCGGTTGATCTGCGAATGATTCCAGGCATTCTGTCGCGCAACGCTGAGATCGAAGAAACGGGCGTTTCCTGTGGCGTGATGGGACACCCTGCACTGGGTATCGTTTGGCTGGCAAATAAACTGTTCCAGATTGGCGAGTCGCTGCATCCTGGACAGATATTGCTGGCGGGTTCGTATGTTCGGCCGATTTGGGCAAAACTTGGCGACACCGTCCGCGCCGACTTCGGCGAACTAGGCTCCATCGCCGTGCAGTTCGTTTAGCTCTTTTATTTCAATAACAACCCGCGCTCGATCTCGCGCACGGAACCAAGCCATAAACGAGATAAAACGGGCAAGCAGGCCATACTTCTTGATGATGCGTTGATTGAGCGCGGCGATAGCGTCTGCATCTTCGATAATACGCGCCTGCCCTTCGGCAAAAGTTCCCTCCACTTTGCCGCGCATATCGCTTTCAGCAAGGCGCACATGCGGGTTGTTACGAATACGTTTTACCTTCCACGAATCGCGCCCCGTGATTACTAAAAGCCGTTTATCATCAAGCACAACCCAAACGGGCGTGCTGACGGCCGTGCCATTTTTCCTAAACGTTTCGAGCGCAATATATTGTGCTGCGCCTTTTTCGAGTAAAGTCGTCATCTTGTTTTTCAATCCTTTGTGTCGGCAGATGCCGTTAGGCTAGGCGGTTATTGTCTAGCCAAGTGCCCAACTTTTGGAGCTGGGCTAGAAATTCGGTTAACCTATCAAGTTCCCACTCCGCAAAACAGGCAACATAGTCAGGTGCTAGCTCAAGCATGACCGCTCGGAGCGTTTCGCGCCCGCGTTGTGAAATTGAGATAAGCCGTTTGCGCGAATCTTTGGGGTCTTTCTCAATCACGATTAGATCCAAACGCGCCAGCTTTTGCACAATTTTTGTGACACCGGGTTGATTCACTTCCAAAGCGTTTGTCAAATCAGTGATCGTCTGTGGGGTATCTTGCTGGCGTGCCAGATGATTGAGCAGGGCGAACTGCACAATGGTGAAATTGTGTTTGCCCAATAGCTGCGTCATGCGGCTTGAGTGAAGCTGGTTGACAATGCCTAACCAAGTTCCGATCTGAGGCAATAGTGCAACAAATTGCTCATTCATAGATTGCTCTTTTTGAATATTGACAAATCATTCCGTAGAATATAATATATATTCCATGGAATTAAAAATAACCAACACACAGCATTCTATAGAAACATTAGGGCATGCCATTAGCCATCTCACCTTGCGTACACATAGTTTGGCAACGATTATTGCCTTTGCCGCGTTCCGCATCAGCAATATGATTTTGGATGCCAGCTATGCGCG
>JBMZDF010000374.1:0-6171 GCA_049614105.1 Promineifilaceae bacterium (SeqCode) | reverse complement strand
GCCTCACCTATGAAGATGCCTATGCCAAAATTCTGGCAACGATTCCAGCAGGTCGCTTTGGCAAACCAGAGGAAATCGGAGCGGCCTGCGCGTTTCTCTGTTCTGTGCAGGCAAGCTATATTTGTGGGCAGAACTTACAGCTAGATGGCGGCGCGTATCCGGGGTTGATCTAAATGAGCGAGTATATTCAATATAACAAAGAACGCTGGACGGCACTTGTTGAGGCTGGCATTGAGTGGTCACGGCCGCTTGCCGATCTGGACGCGGCGGGCGCACGGGCGAAACTGGTTGAGGGCAATCGGCTGGAAATGCTGGGCGTCAGCGACTTTACCGATCTGAACGTGCTTTGTCTCGCCAGCGGCGGCGGGCAGCAGTCGGTTATGTTTAGTTTGTTGGGGGCCAACGTGACGGTGCTGGATTTTGCCGATGCGCAGCTTGAGAAAGATCGGGCGATGGCGGTGCAGTATGGTTATGATGTGCGGTTGATTCAGGGCAACATGACTGATTTGTCGATGTTGGCTGATGGGTCGTTTGATTTGGTGTGGCAACCTTACTCGATTAATTTTGTGCCTGATCCGCTGCCTGTTTTGGCGGAGGTCGGCCGAATTTTAAGAGCGGGAGGCCGTTATTATTTGCAGTTTTGCAACCCCAGTTGGACGATGGAGGAGAGCGACTGGACTGAAATGGGTTACCCGATGCGCGTGCCGATTGAGCAGGGGCGTGAAATGAGCCATCTTGATCCGCATTGGGACATTGTGGACGGTGAGGGCAAGCCTCAGCGGGTGCTTGGCCCGCGTGAGTGGATGCACACGTATGCGACGCTGATCAACGGGTTGGGTCGCAACGGGATGCAGGTTTATGCGATGTATGAGGGGCCGCCGGGGGATATTTCGGCCGAAACAGGCACATGGGAACATATCAAAGCGTGGATGCCGCTGTGGCCTGCGTTCTTCTCGATCAAAAATTAATCCACGATAAGGATGCGCAGAAAGACAAACTATCCAAGTCATCGCTTAATTAGCCAAATTCCCCATTCCAATTTGGCACCATTTCTGATAAATTGATATTTAGGTAACGGGTGCATAAACTGCACCCGCGTCAGTAAAGTCGTCATCGCGAGCCACTTCTTTGATGATGATTTAAGCAGTATATTGACTCACAATTTTATAGACGTTATCAGGACTGATTAGAGGGATCTGTTGATTAAAGGAAGCTTGCGTTATTGCCAGTTGATAGCTACCTCCTGAGGCCCACTTTCAAGAACGTCACATTATTATGGTTAGACCAAGTGATCATTTATTTGTCTTGGATGCTAGCCAATTGAGGTGTTTGTAATGTTATTGATGACTAAATCAACTTTCTTTGAGTTTTTTCGTGCGAAACCATTGCGTTATCTTTTATTAATTTTGTTGGGTCTTGTTGGTGTCAGATTAAGTACAGCACGCGTACAGGCGCATTCATCGTTTACTGTTGTCGATGCCACGCCCCTAACCACCCTGTCCAATGCTCAAATCCCTTGTACATTCCCTGCCATGTCGGTTGCGACCGAGCAGGATTTAAATGATGCGGTAGATTGTTTTAATGCGGGGGCGGCCGATTTGACCGTCACATTAACTGCAAACATCAATGTAGCCGCAGCCCTTGTTGTTAACAATGCGTCCGCCGCTAGCCTGATAATTGACGGAGCGGGCAACATAATTGACGGTGGAGAAGCGACGCGACTATTCCGCATCACGGATGGGACGGTGGCGTTTGACAACTTGACCGCTTCAAACGGCAAGGTCGCTGGCCCAAAACCTACGATACTTGACACACCGATCCCATATTCACCAGGTGATGAATGCGGCGGGGCAATTTGGGTTGAGGCAGATGCAACCGTGCTCATTGAGAACACGACATTCTCAACCAATCATGCAGACGATGGGGGCGCAATCTGTAACAACGGCACGCTCACCGTGCGGGATACGCAGCTTGATGACAACAAGGCCGAAAGATTTGGCGGCGCTATTTTTAATGATGGCGAACTGCTCGTCGAGAACAGCACGCTTACGAATAATGAAGCGTACAGTGATCACTCTACATCAACCTATGGAAGCTACTACTATGGAAAAGGAGGCGGTATTTATAGCACCAACCTTCTCACGCTAGACGGTAGCACCATTTCACAGAACCGCGCCTATATGTTTGGCGGTGGTCTCATGGCCAGCACGGCCCAATCTGTTGTCACGATTACGAATAGCGTCTTTGATCAAAACGTGATTAACCGTTACAAGGGCAGCGCAATCGAGAATGAGGGCGTCCTGACGCTTGATAGTTCAAGTGTTCACAACAATACAGTGATATCCGCCTATAACGCCCACCCAGAGGGCGCTAGCATCGCCTCATCTGGCGTGGCAACGGTGACAAACAGCACGTTGAGTGCCAACAAGGGCGGGATTTACGCAGAAGGGCCGCTGTATGTCAACAACACCACCATTGCATTCAACCGCATCAGCAGCACCTTTTACTATCATGGGCCAGCGATTCACAGCAAAAGCGAGCTAACGATTGAGAATAGCCTCATCGCCTCTAATCTGGCGTTGCCAATTACGCAGTGCATCCACCTTGGATCTGATCCCGTCGTGATTCAGTCGACGCTAATTGAAGATGGCTCCTGTGGCATTTCGGCCGGAACGGCCAACAACCTTGTCGGTGATCCACTATTAGCACCTTTAGCGGCGAATCGAGCGGTGGTGCGCAACGTTGCAAACACACTGACGCATGCGATTCCTAGCAACAGCATGGCGGTTGATGCGGGTAACAATGCGACCTGTCTGCCAACCGATCAGAAGGGCACAGCACGCCCAATCGGTGCCGCCTGTGATCTCGGTGCATACGAGGCGCAACCTGACACAGGCGGCGTAACCTGCCCCGTTGCGAACGCAAACGTCTCAACAGAAGGGGAACTGAACACGTTTATTGACTGTTTTAATCAAGGAAACAGCGATGCAACAATGACGCTGACGGCCGATATTGTTTTAGTTGCGGGTGGAGCAACCACGATTAACAACGCCTCGCAAACGCTCACGATTATGGGCGCTGGGCATACGGTTAACGGCAACGAGCAGTTTCGGCCGTTCACAGTCGCAGCAGGCGTGGCACATTTCCAAGCAATCAGCATCACCAAAGGTCTTGGGCAAGTAGTCAACACATCTACCTTTGGTGGTGCAATCATGTATGAAACGGGGGCTTCAGGATCGCTGGTCGGGGTTGTGGTTGGGGAAAATTCGGCCGAAGCTGGCGGTGGACTTCACAACGCTGGCACGCTGCATATTCAAGACAGCCTTTTCTATAAAAATAAGGGGGAATTTGGTGGCGGCATCTTTAATAACGGCATTTTGACAATTGAAGATAGTCAAATTGATGACAATAAGGCAACTTTGCATGGGTCTAATGGGCAAGGCGCTGGGATCTATAATAGCGATGTGATAACGGTGACCCGCACTGTTTTGGTGCGGAATTTCTCTTTTGGAGAGGGTGGGGGAATACTAAATGGAGGGGATGCTTGGATAACAGACAGTACCCTGCATGACAACACATCTTACCTTGATCGGGGCGGAATCTACAGTGTTGGACGGTTGTGGGTCGCTAATAGCACGATCAGTGATAATGGCGGCACGGGCCTTTGGTCTACTGGTGAAGCGGTTGTGAACAACAGCACGATAGTGCGTAATTATCATGTGAATAACCCACAGGCTAATCGTGCTCCGACGCTTGGCATCTATAACCGTGGGACGATTAACGTCACAAACAGCATTGTGGCGGATAATGAAAATGGGAGTGATTGTCATACGATACCAAACATAGCGGTTACAGTTTTCCGCCATAGTTTGGTTGAAGGTGGCGATTGTGGCGTACAGACCAACGTAGATGGAAATTTGACGGGCGATCCAAACCTTGGCGCTTTACAGACAAGTACGAACCTTTACGGGGTGACGTTTCAATCAACGCCTGTCCATGTGTTGTTAGCTGGCAGCATCGCGATTGATGCGGGGGATGATGCAACCTGCGAAGCGACAGACCAACGCGGGGCGGTACGACCTGTTGGCGAACATTGCGATATGGGTGCTTATGAAGGTGAATCGCTTGCTTTGCCAAGCTGTCCTGTGGCAAGTGCCAATGTGTCAACAGAAAGAGAGTTGAATGCGTTTATTAACTGTTTTAATCAAGGAAACAGCGATGACACCATGACGCTGACGGCCGATATTGTGTTAGCGGACGACAGCACGCTGGCAATCGACAATGCGGCACACACCCTAACGATTGTGGGCAACCGACGCAGCGTGAGCGGAGCCAATCAGTTTCGGCCGTTCACCGTTCAGGCCGGCGTGGCACATTTCCAAACGATTAGCATGACGTACGGGCTGGGTGATGCGGACTGTGGCGGCGCTCGTTGCGGCGGCGGTTTATTTGTTGCGAGTGGGGCAAGCGGTTCTTTGGTTGACAGCTTTTTGACGCGCAATTCGGCCGAATCAGGCGGCGGACTCTATACCCTTGGCACAATGACTCTGCGCAACACAACTGTGCAAACAAACACCGCCTCTGCGTCAGGCGCGGGCTTGTTCAACAATGGGCAGCTAATGCTTGAGGATAGTCTGCTGTTTCACAATGAGGCTGTAGACGGTGGGGCGGTTTACAATGCGTCAGGGTTGACGTTGAGGAATACGACGGTTGTGGAAAATTCGGCCGAAAATGACGGCGCAGGACTCTACAATCGTGGCACTGCATCTATCAACGTCGGCATCTTTCTAACCAATATCGCTCAACGGAATGGCGGTGGGGTGTACAACACAAATCAAATTACCACGTTTGCCGATTCGCTCCTCGATCGGAATGAGTCAGTCAGAGGGGCGGGCATGTACAGCAGCGGCACGGTCAATGCCTCCCGCAGCACCATCATCCGTAACAAAGCCGAAAATTTGGGCGGCGGATTTTACAACTCAGGCTCACTGACCATGGACGGCAGTCGCATTGGGGAAAATATAAGCGATTTCAACGGCGGTGGTATCTATAATCTCGACACAATGAATCTCGCAACGATAACGCTGTATCGGAATAGCGCGTTTAGCGGCGGCGGGGTGTACAGCGATGGTCCTGTGACTATCGTAAACAGCACGCTGAGTGGGAATCGAGCAACCCGCACTGGGGGCGGTTTCTATAATCACAACGATGTTGCGACCTTCAACAATGTCACAATTAGTCATAATGAGGCGGCCGATGGGGGTGGAATTTACACGCAAGCGGTCGTTGAACTCAAGAACAGCATTGTCGCAAACAGTGTTCAGGGCAGCGACTGTACGGCACTCAACCCCGCACAGATCTCACACGCTTTAGTAGAAGATGGCTCTTGTAACCCTGCCGCCAGCTCGACTGGCTACATAACGGGCGATCCTAACCTTGGCACATTAGCCACAACAAACGGTATTTTGATGCATGTGCCGCAGGCAAACGGGGCGGTTGTGGGGCGTGGAAATAGCGCCTGTGAAACATACGACCAGCGTGGCATCTTGCGCTCTGGTTTTGGTCTTTGTGACTTGGGTGCATATGAGACAAATGGTGCGGATCCTGTGGCTGCGCCGTCGTTCAAGGTGTTTGTGCCAATTGTGTTGCACTAGAGGCTATCTAAAAGATGTATTTTTGTACTCTATTAGACACACCTAAGTTTTGATGTTGAAAGGTAAGAGGGTGTTAAGCCGCCCATTCTAACAAGTCAAAGCAAGTGATGGTCATGGCCCATTTTGGTGGGTGGTGACCGTCACCGAACTGTCTAGTGAACGGCACGAAAGGTTAGATTAGACCTCGGCATTCCTGTAGCTCAATCAAGAATATCCACTATAATGGAAGCGGCTTGGCAATCAAGCTGTTTGAACGCTTAAAATCAGATTGGGTTTATGAAAAACGGTTTTACAACCGATGTAACGCTCAATATTTCGTGCAACTTAAGGTTAGTCCATGCAATCAGATAATTATGAATTAGAAACGTTGGCCGTCCATGCGGGCGTCGAACCTGATCCGACAACTGGCGCAGTGATGACGCCCATCTACCAAACATCAACGTATGCTCAGACAGGTGTCAACGAGCACAAAGGGTATGATTATTCGCGCACTGCCAACCCAACGCGCACCGCTTTG
>JBMZDF010000373.1:0-6186 GCA_049614105.1 Promineifilaceae bacterium (SeqCode) | reverse complement strand
GGATAACGAATAACGAATAATGACCAATGAAGATGGCCTGCGTGGGGAACCTACTTGGCAATTATCAATTACGCGTTATCTATTATTTCTTGCCGTTTAGGGCTTCATCCTAATTACGCTCCCCTATGACAATACAACCATCTTCCGCTCGTCAAAAGTATATGGATGGCGTCCGTGCGATGTTGGATGCGGGTGAGTATATAGCGTTGTTAGAGAGTGAGGGTGCGATGGTAAATTCGGCCGAATTCAAACGCGCTGCCTTTGGCAACTATCAGCCCCAAGCTCACGACATCATCGTTTCAACTTATCCCAAAAGTGGCACCAATTGGACGATGCAAATTGCGCAGGAAATCGCATGGTATGGCGAGGCGGTGTTCGAGCACGTCAACTCAGCCATCCCGTGGCCTGACGCGACGATAAAAACGCCAATCGCCCAATTGAACGACAGGCACATGCTGGCAAACGCACCAACTGGTTTACGCATCATAAAATCCCATCTAGATGCTGCATTTGTCCCCTACACATCAGAGGCCAAATACATTTGCGTTGTGCGCGATCCGAAAGATGTGTTGGTCTCCTCTTTTCACTTTGAGAATGGTTTTATTGAGCGGATGGTTGGTGATGGTGTGCCGCTTGATGCTTATGTGGAGGGGTTTCTGCTCAAGCGGTTTATCTATAATGGATGGGCTGAGCACATTGCAAGCTGGTGGGCGCTACGTGAGCGCGAGAACGTGCTGGTGCTATCATTTGAAGCGATGAAGCGTGCGCCAGAGCGGGCAATTGAGCAAATTGCGACGTTGATGAAGGTGTCGCTTTCGGCCGAACAGTTTGCTAAAGTCGCCCACAAAAGCAGCTATGCTTACATGAAGGCGAACGATCACAAGTTCTCGCCACCGACGCCACCTGACTACCAAACGCAGGGACAAATTTCTATGATTCGGCAGGGGCGTGTGGGGGCAGGTCAGTCGGCACTTTCGGCCGAACAGCGAGACGCAATCGACCAATTTTGCATTGAGCAGTTACAATTGCTTGGCTCAGATTTTCCCTATCAAACCCACTATAAACCATAGGACTTTAACACAATGCGTTCACCTAGAATCGGAATCACAACTTATCATCGAAACAACAAAGGCGAAACACGCTTGCCTTGCGACTATGCAGACGCGGTGCGTCGTGCAGGCGGCATCCCATTGCTTATTCAGCCTGGTGAATCACGAATGGACGAACTGGTAGCGTTTTTGGACGGGATTATTTTGTCAGGTGGTGGCGATGTTGATCCACAGTACTACACGGAGGAGCGACATGAGAAGGTGTATGCGGTTGATGAGGAGCGCGATTCGGCCGAATTTAAGCTCACCGAAATCGCCATTGAAAACGACGTGCCGCTCTTTTGCATTTGTCGTGGCTTGCAAGTTTTGAATGTCGCATTAGGCGGCACGCTGATTGCCCATATTCCCGACGCGATGCCTGAGTCGATGGATCATCGGCATGATCCAGACGTGGCCCCACAGTTTATCCAGCATGATGTGTCCGTTTCGGCCGAATCACGCCTTGGTCAAATCGTCGCCAGCGAAACGGTGACAACCGCCTCATGGCATCATCAGGCAATCGACAAACTTGGCAATGGCTTAACAGTCACCGCGTCAGCGGCCGATGGCATTATTGAAGCGGTCGAACTGGCTGATAAACCTGTGATGGGTGTCCAATGGCATCCAGAGGCAACCGCCGCAGAAGATAGTGACCAGCAGCGGATTTTTGATGCGTTTGTGCGTCAGGCTAGAGAGAAAATGTCGGCGTAGGCTGCAACGAGCTAAGCTGACTATTTGCAGCCCAAAGGGGTCAAATAGTCAGCATTATTTGCTAGCGAAACATAGAAGAGGATTCGCGAACGATGAGTTCGGCCGCAAACGGCTCAATTTGTTCCTGTTTGCCTTTCATCAAATTGAGAATTGATTTGGCGGCTGTTCGGCCGATTTCATTGGCTGGATGACTAACCGTTGTCAATGGTGGAATCACATAAGCCGACACAGGCTGATCATCATAACCCACAATGGACACATCCCTTGGCACACGGATCCCGTGACGGAACAGGGCCAAACGCGCCCCATATGCCATTTGATCGTTGCCTGCAAAAATCGCGCTAAAGCTGCGTCCACGCATCAGCAACATTTCAACAGCAAGCACGCCCGACTGCTCGCTGAAGCGCCCCTCAACCACTAACTCTGGATTAAACGGCAAACCAGCCTCATGTAACGCACGCTTATACCCTAACTGACGATCGACCGCGTCTTGATGGGAAAGAATGCCCGTAATGTGGGCGATTTGACGATGCCCAAGGTCAATCAAATGCTTTGTTGCCTCATACCCACCTTGTTCATTCGCCATCACAATACATTGTTTGACCAGAGGGGGTAATCTTCGAGCAACAATGATTAGTGGGGTTTGTTTTGCAAGTGACGCAAAAAAGGCGCTGCTGCTGCTGCCGCCGATCACGACCATGCCATCAACCCGCCGTACCGTTAAGGTGTCAAGCGCCTTTTGCTCTTTGCCTGGCTGCCAATGGCCATCAACGATGATGGGTGAATACCCCGTGCTGCGCAACCCTTGTAAAATACCGCGTAGAATTGCGTCATAGAACGGGCTGCTGATGTTTTGGGTTAAGATGCCAATCGTCATTGATTGACCGCTTGCCAAACCTTGTGCAAACACATTCGGTTTGTAGCCTAAATTATTGACCGCCTGCATGACCGCTTCATGCTTTGGTTTGGCAACCACAACATTGCCATTAAGAACACGCGAAACAGTGCTGATTGACACTTTTGCTTGTTTTGCAATATCTTGAATTGTGATTCGCTTTGTCCCATTTGTTCGTGCCATAGTCATTACCTCAATTTGAATTATACGAAGAAAGCGTTTTCATACAAGGCTGAAATAGGCTGAAATTGTTGCAATCATTTTCAACCATCCTGTTTTTATGGGTGAATTTAGATAAAAACTAGGGAATATTCTATGAATCTGAACAATTAGTTGACAAAAAATAGGCGCTGCTGTAATCTCCGCTCTGAAAACGTTTTCAGAGGTATGGGTATAAACCTTTGTTAGGATTGTTTTCTGAAAATAGAAAACCTTGAATCGGCCGAAGTTTTTGCCATGACGCAACGCAATTTATTCACGCTAACACAAATTGTGTATATGCTGATTTTGATCAGTTTATTCTCTGCTTGCACCACCCTTTCTCCCCAGCCAACCCCAACATTAAAACTAACACAGACACCAGCACCAACGGTCACACCCGTGCCGACGGTGACACCACAGCCAGTGGCAACGCTAGAGCCATGGGCGGTTGAGGGTTGGGAGCTTGTTTGGCAGGATGAATTTGATGGTGAAGGGATTGACGATAGCAAATGGTCGTTTGAAGTTAACGGTAAGGGTGGCGGAAATAACGAGCTTCAGTATTACACCGATTTTCCCGAAAATGCTTTCATAGAAGATGAGATGTTGGTGATTGAGGCGCGAGAAGAAAAGCATATCGGCCGAAATTACACCTCTGCCCGTATACGCTCATTAGCGAAAGGCGACTGGACGTATGGACGTATAGAAGCCCGCGCCAAAATGCCAACAGGACAGGGGCTATGGCCTGCGATTTGGATGTTGCCTACAGAATGGCGTTATGGTGGTTGGCCCAGCAGCGGTGAGATTGACATCATGGAGTTTCTAGGCCACGAGCCAGACACCGTTCATGGCACAATCCACTATGGCGGTTTGGGCAGTCATCAATACACAGGACGCCCTTACATTCTTGAAGAGGGCAACTTCACCGACGAATTCCACACCTTTGCAATTGAATGGGAAGAGACAGAAATGCGCTGGTATGTCGATGGTAAAAAATACCAAACACAAACCGTTTGGAGCACTAAAAACAAACCTTACCCTGCGCCATTTGATCAACCATTCCACCTGATTTTGAACGTCGCGGTTGGCGGGAATTGGCCCGGCGCACCCGATGAAACAACAACTTTCCCGCAGCGGATGGTTGTTGATTATGTACGGGTCTATCAACGACCTGAAACTAAGTAGTTTAGGCTTACTGCAACAAGCCTAAGAGAAAAGGAGAAGAGATGGCGAATACTAAACGCTTTATACTTCCATTATTATTTGCATGTTTTGGATTAACTTTATTACTTTTTAGTGTAACAACCGGGCAATCGCTTGCTGCTAGTGGGCTAAACGGTGCTTCCCTGTATGCAGGAAACAACAGCGCACCGCAGACATTGGCTGTATTGCCGCTCATTGCTGACTTTGAAGCTGGTGCACCAACCGATTGGTTTAGATATGACGGTGGCGGAAGTTCAGTTACGGCTGGCTTTGGCAGCGTCAATGGTAACGGCGCAGTTTCTGTTACCTATTCAGTTGCTGCTGGTCAATGGGGCGGCTTTGGCATTAACTATGTTGCCAGCTCAGGAACTGTACAAGACTGGAGTAATTTTGACGGCATCGCAATCGATGTCAATGGTCAGAACTCAGGCGCAACCTATACATTCGAGATTCAAGACAAAGCGCAGGGTACGGAGGTTGACCGCTTCACCGCATTCTTTACCGACGACTTTACTGGCACACGCAAAATTATTTTGCCATTTAATAGCTTCACCTTTGGTGGTTATCAAGAAGGTACCCCACCAAATGATGGTTTCCAGACTACTGCGATTAACGCATGGGCTATGCCTTTGCCACAAGCCGCAACGACTATCATCATTGAACATATGATGCTTGTCAATTTGGAAATGGTTAGCGACTTTGAAAGCCCCCTCGCAGAGCCACCGTGGTTCAACTATTCTGGTGGCGGTGCTAGTTTCACCGATGTCCTAGCTACTTTGGCCGATTCTGACAGCATGGCCTTGCCAGGCCAAGTTGGCAACAATGGTGTTCTCTCTGTAACGGCAAACGCTGGTGTAGGCTGGGCTGGTTTTGGTACTGCCCTTACCCCTATTGCTGACTGGAGTGCCAAAGATGGGATCACATTCTGGTATCACGGATCTAACCTCAACACGACACATGTTGTCGAAGTTCAAACTGCTAATGCAGGTGATCACAAAGCAGAATTTGATGACAACTTCACTGGATGGCGTCAAATCACGCTTCCTTTTAACACATTCCTCACGGTTCCTTCTGACCTGACACAGGTAGACAACTGGGTTTTCTTACTTGATGGGACAGTTGGCTCCTTCAAACTTGATGCAATGAGCACCTATGGGGTTCCTGCCGTTACAACAGCAACAGTTGGATTTGCATCAAACAGCTATTCGGTTGTCGAAGGTGGAGTAGCTTCAATCAACGTTTCTTTAGCAACAACAGCAACACAGGCTGTAACCGTAACAGTTAACAGCATGGACGGAACAGCAACTGCAGGTAGCGACTACACCGCAGTTCTTACGCAACAGGTTGTGATTCCAGTTGGTGGGATGACCGCTGTCCTGACGGTTGCAACGACTGCGGATACCGACATTGAACTAGATGAAACTGTGATGCTGTCTCTAACCAACACCAACGGTGTTGCTGTAGGAACTGGCAGTGCTGTTCTCACCATTACAAATGATGATGCTCCTGATAACTCATGTGCATACGTGAGTGTGGCAGATTTTGAAGGTGGCTTGCCAGCAGATTGGTTCGTTTACTCATTCAATGGTTCTAGCATCGTAAGTTCTACTGTTGTTCTATCTGACACAAGCTCAATGGCGGTTCCTGGACAGGTTGGCAACAATGAAGTGTTGTCTTTAACCACATCACTTGCTGGGCAATGGGGTGGTTTCGGTGCTGTTCCATCAAAGGCAGATTGGAGCATCATGGAAGGTGTGACATTCTGGTTCTATGGTACAAACTCTGGCGAAACGCACGAATTTGAAATCCAAGCGGTTGGAAGCAATATTGGGGACCATAAATCTAGCTTCACGGATGACTTCACTGGATGGCGTCGAATTGTCTTATTGAAGGATAGCTTTACTGGTACGCCTGATTTAACACAGGTTACTAACTGGGTTCTGATTGCTGATGGACTTAGCGGTCAAATCTGGATGGATGATGTAAGCGCATACACGTGTAAAGACGATGCTTTCAAACTGTACTTCCCAGTTATTGCTAAATAATTAAATTGCTATTCACATGAATAAGTATTAGTTGCAAGTGTATTTG
>JBMZDF010000372.1:0-6188 GCA_049614105.1 Promineifilaceae bacterium (SeqCode) | reverse complement strand
CCCTCTACGTTCTGTTGCTCATGTTTGCCCTGCCAATCGCCGTTTTTGCCGAAAGCGAGGCGTATAACCCTCCTGGCGCAATTGGGGCGCTGATGTTTTTCATTGCGCTGTTGCTCCCCATTGCAACTGGAATCTGGGTGCGTAACGGACGGCAGTAGCCCGCAAGTTCAAGAACGAAGAGAGAATAATTAATAATTAACAATTAATTATTAATTATTAATTATTTCCCCCTCTTCCTATTCTGCTATGAAATCAATACGCATCATCCTCCTTGCGCTATTTTTTCTGCTGCTTGCATCTTGCGGCGGCAATACGCTACCCGATCTAAGTGCGGAAGAGGTGTTGCAGAATTCGGCCGAAACGATGCGTGCGCAAACAGGCTTCCGCTTCAAACTTGACCGTGATGGCGCACTCGCCTATCTCGATCCTGACAAAACGCTCGCGTTCGGCAGCGCGATTGGCGATTTTATCGCGCCCGATCGCGCACGGGCGCAGGTCAGCATTATCGCGCCAGCACTGGTTACCAAGGTACGCATTATCAGCGTCGCGGAACAACAGTGGCAAACAAATATCCTGAGCGGCGACTGGG
The DNA here is from genome assembly GCA_049614105.1 of Promineifilaceae bacterium (SeqCode). Lineage (GTDB taxonomy): Bacteria > Chloroflexota > Anaerolineae > Promineifilales > Promineifilaceae > CALECP01. The sequence goes on along the minus strand of JBMZDF010000372.1, from coordinate 5,599 downwards.
AAGCGTTGCCGCCTGAGTTTGGATTTAACCCTGCTGTGTTGTTTGATGCTGAGATTGGCATTCAGTCGATTTTGACCAACGATACGTCTGAGTTGGTTTCGGCCGAACCCGAACGCATCAACGACGGCCCCGATGAAGTGCTCTATCACATCACGGGCAACGTCAGCGGCGAGCGCATCTACCAGCTAAGCGGCACGTTGATCGGCCCCGGTGAGCTTACCTTTGAGGCGTGGGTTGCGCCTGAAACGTTTGAACTGCATCGCGTAATCGTGCTTGAACCAGTCTCTGGTGGCGAAGAAGAAGGCGAAATTTGGCAGCTTGACATTTCTGAATTTGGCAAATCAGTTGAGATTGAACCGCCCGAGCAGTAGCTAAGATGGAAGCCAAGCGTAGGAGGTCGAGCGTGAGTTCCTTACCTTCCACCATCCATTCTCCACTTTCCCATGCAAAATCGCCTTACCACACTTGTTGGCTTCATCATTGGCCTTGGATTGGTCGCAGGGGGCGCGTTTGCGTATGTCAGCACAAACGGCACGGCTACAACTGTGCCGACGAGCCAAATTTCGGCCGAAGCAATGCCGCCCGAAACATTGTTCTATGCAACGGTCGATGTGTTTAACCTGCTTGATCCTGTCAAGCTGGCCCGTGTCGCACGCACCTTTGCCCCCGTTTACGCACAAGCAAATATTTTAGCAAGCGACGATGACGAAGCGATTGCCGCCATTGATAGTCAATTTGAGGCGCTCGGCCTGACTTTTCGCGGTGATATTCAGCCGTGGATCGGGCGCAGCGTTGGTGCGGGCATTCTCGATTTTGAGCTGCGTGATGAGGAATTGCTGCCGACAGAGTTTGTGGTTGCGGCCGAAATTCGCAACCAAACGTTAGCAGACGCCTTTTTGACCAAACTGATTGCCAACTACCCTGCGGCTTACAATGGACAACCGCTAACGCAACAACCTTTTGGCGACATAACGATTTTGGTCGATGGTAGCCCGACGCCTCCCTTCGCGATTAGCCGATCAGATTCGTTGATGCTGATCGCCAGCGATGCCAATGTCCTGCAACGGGCAATTGGCGCACAGGCTGGTAGCTCGCTCTTTAGCAATTTTGGGTACACCGAGGCGGTTGCCAAACTGCCCGCTGAGCGCCCGATCACAACTTATGTGGCTGGCCCCGCGTTCGCAAGACTAATCCGCGATTTTTCAGATACGTTAGACACAATTGGCCTGACGGACGCGATGCTGCTGGAAGCGCAAACCCGTTTGGCACAGCTAGAAAGCAGTTTGGATGAGCGTGGTATTGGTGCGTTGGCAGGTGTGGCGGCGTCGTTGAGTTTGGGGGACGACGGGTTGCAGTTGGATGCGGCGGCGGCGTATGATTCGGCGCTTGTTTCGGCCGAACAACTTATCCGTCTCCAGCAAGAACCCCCGCCAATGCAGGCCAATCGAATGCCGCAGGACAGCTTTCTCTATCTCAGCGGCGGCGGCTTGGCAACGCTTTGGGAGTACAACCGCAACTTACTTTTGGGCGTCGACAACAATGACGACGCAGAAGATGCGATGACGCTGGCCGAACAGCAAATGGGCTTTGACGTTGAGCGGGATCTAATCGCGCAGCTTGACGGCGGCCTCGCAATTGGCGCATATCCTGCCAGCGACGGGCTGCTGGCGATGATGAACGCGACGCAGATGGGACTGGTCGTGACGCAGGGTATAGCGGACGGCGCACAGCTTGAACAGCCGATTGAGCAAGTTGGGACGGCGTTGTCTAGCATGTTGGGCGTGCCAATTGCCAAAACGGGCGATCACTATTCGATTGCTTTGTTGGGGGCTGACTTAGCTGCTTATGGCGTGCGAAATGGGGCGTTTGTGTTTACGACCCATGCTGAAAACTTGGATCAGCCAGCACAAATTTTGACGGGTTCGGCCGAATTTCAACAAGCCCTACTCGCCATTCCCGCCAACATGACGCTCACAGGCTGGGTCGATCTCAACGGCTTGATAACCTCCCTCAACCTCGAACCGCCAGAGGCCCTGCAAAATATCCCGATGGCCGCGTGGGGCATGGGCAACACCCAAGGCGGCGGAACAATGCGAGTGATTTTGTTTTTCGACGAATAATCATGGATGAAAACCTCAGAGGTTTTTATTTGTACGTCAGAGTAGACGACAGCAAACCTCAGAGGTTTATGGCTCGAAATTTCTCGTGATCCACCTTTCTACAACCCTCTCCATTTTGTCCGCTTGCGCCTGCATTGAGGCGACAAGCTTGAATTGGCTACGTGCGCGTTCTAAATTGTGGTTGGGGTGGTGAATTTTGAAGTAGCGGTCGCCGTCGAGATGGTCGGTGAGAAAACGCACGCCGATCACGAAGGTGAGCAGTTGGCAGGCGTGGACGAGGTGGCGACGTTCGGCCGAATTGAGCATCATGCGAGTTGCGTCGAGATAGCCGTTTGCCAGTTGCTCAAAGCGGTCTAGGTCAGCGTGAACCAAATCGAGATTGCGCTCGTCTTCGGCCGAAAGGCTAACGGCCGAACGCACCAAATCACCAAAATCGTAAAGCGACACCCCCGACATCGTTGTGTCTAAATCAGTCACGCAAAGCGCCTCGCCCGTCTGTTTGTCAAACAGCAAATTGTTGATTTTGGTGTCGTTGTGGGTGATGCGCGTTGGAATTTTTCCCTGTTGATTGAGGTCAAGTAAAACGTCAACCAGATGCGCCTGAGCAAGCGCAAAGGCAATTGCGTCTTTAGCACCTTGCGCCCGATTGCAACGGTCGGCGTCAAGCACCTTGTTCAGTGCCTCAAAACGCAGCCGTGCGTGATGAAAATTTGGGATTGTGTCAGTTAGGCAGTCGGCGGGCAGATCGCTGAGCAGTGCTTGGAACTCGCCAAAGGCATATCCTGCCGCACGTAGCTGCGTTGGGTCGCGGACAATATCGTGTGTTGCGGTGTTCCCAATGTAGCTAGTCATGCGCCAAACGTCGCCGATTTTGTCTTGGAAGTAAGATGCCCCGTTGCGATTGGGAATCATTCTCAGAACGCGCCGTTCGATGTTGGGCGTGTTGGTTGCGCGTAATTTTCGGCCGATATGGGCCACAATCAGCTCAAAATTATTCATGACCGCAATTGGGTCGGTGAACACCAATTGATTGATGCGTTGCAATACCGTCTGCGTGCCACCATAATCGAGCAGAAAGGTATCGTTAATGTGTCCCGTCCCGTAGGCGCGGACGTTTGTCAGGTTGCGGTCAATTTGAAACTGTTGTGCGATGTCGGCGATAGCGTGCATACTGGAATTATTCATGATTGTGATCCACTTGTCGAAATATGCGGCGAAACGATTGGACAAGCTATAATTCGTAAGCTTCATCGAATTAATGAACGTTGCACATCATTCTTCGTTCGCTGTTAATTGTTTCCCATTTCTTCTCCTGCCTGCAATGTCACCAAAACAGATCCACCCCATGAGCACCGATTCCCCCCTATTTTTAACAAAACTGCATCGACTTTGCGCGTCTCAGCCTGACAAAGTGGCGCTGGAATTTTTGCACGCTGCGTCCGTTGAGACAGTCAGCTATAGTGAGCTAGAGGCGCATGTCCAGCAAACGATGCGTTTTCTTGTGTCGCAAGGCGTTCAAAAAGGGGATCGGGTGGCGCTTCAATTGCCAAAGTGTCTGCCGTTTTTCTATTTGTATCTGGCGATTATGCGCGTTGGGGCGATTACACTGCCGCTTAATCCAGCTTATCCTCAGCGAGAATTGGCGTACTTTTTAGAAAATTCGGGTGCGATGCTGTTTGTGGTGGATGCGGCGAGGGATGGGGTGATTTCGGCCGAAATTCCCCCCACAATCCCGCTCAACTGCACCCATTCTCAACCCTTCCTCGATCTAATTGCCAGCGCCCCCGTCGCCGCGCTGCCCGATTTGCCAGCCGACCCTGACGCAACTTGCCTGATGATTTACACAAGCGGCACAACGGGTCGGCCGAAAGGGGCCGAAATTACGCACCGCAGCCTGACCGCCAACCTTGACGGATTGCACCAAGCATGGGGTTGGCAAGCTGACGATCTGATGCTGCACGTGCTGCCAATCTTCCATTATCACGGCCTGATTGTGGCGCTACACGGCGCACTGCACGCTGGCGCAACGGCAATTCTGCTGCCCAAATTTCGTGCTGAGCAAACGCTCAAGCTGCTGGTTGAACGAGCTTGCACCGTCCTGATGGCGGTTCCCACAATCCACAGACGTCTGCTGGCCCTGCCGAATGCCGCAACGTATGATTTGAGCCAAATGCGGCTGATTACCTCTGGGTCAGATCGGCTACCAGATGTGATGTTCCAATGTTTTCAAGAGACGTTTGGGCAAACCTTGTTGGAACGCTACGGCATGACGGAGACGGGGCTTACCTTGTCCAATCCGCTCAAGGGTGAACGGCGCGTTGGGTCGGTTGGGATGCCGCTGCCGCAGGTTGAGGCGCGAATTGCTGATCTGACATCGAACCAGCCTTTGCCTGATGGTCAAATTGGCGAGGTTCAAATTCGTGGGCCACATTTGTTTAAGGGCTATTGGGGGATGATGGAAAAATCGGCCGAAGCACTCACCCCCGACGGCTGGCTCAAGACAGGTGATTTGGGCCTACGCGAGTCAGACGGCTATTTCACCCTCAAGGGCCGTGCCAAAGATTTAATCATCACGGGCGGTCTCAACGTCTACCCGCCAGAAGTCGAACTGGTCTTGCGCGAGCTGCCCGCCGTGGCGGCCTGTGCCGTTGTCGGCTGTCCTGATGAGGAGTGGGGAGAGAAAATTGTCGCCGTCATTGTTCTCCATGCAAACGCCGCGCTGCCTAGCGAGAATATAGTCACCTACTGTCGCAGCAAGCTAGCAGGGTACAAAGTTCCACGGCGCATCGTTTTCCTCGAAACATTGCCAGCTAACGCGCTTGGTAAAGTTCAAAAAGCGAAACTAAGACAGCTTGTTTGCCGTCTAGCGTAAAAGACCAAGGGTCACGACGAAGCCTTAAAGAGTTAGAATTATGCAATTTGCAAAACGTTTAGAATCACAAAACAGCATTCACTGGTTAACTGTCCACCAACTTGTTCAGGCCGAACGCGAGAAAGGCGTCGATGTGATCCGAATTTCGTCGGGCGATCCTGATCAGCCAACGCCCCGCGCCATTGTTGAAACGCTGCGCGAGGCGGCGCTCAACCCGACCTATCACCGCTACCCGTTTAGTTTTCGCACCGATCTGAACGACGCGATTGCAAGCTGGTATCAAACTCGTTTTGGCGTCACGCTTGATCCAAATCGCGAGGTGTTTCCACACGCTGGATCGCAGGAAGGGATCGGTATGGTGGGGCTGGCGGTGATGGAGCCAGGCGCAACCGCAATTGTGACTGACCCTGCTTACGGCAGCTATGCGCGTGCGACTGAGTTTGCAGGTGGCGATGTGCATCACATTCGTATTGATGCGGCAAACGGATATTTGCCAGATTTGGGGAGAATTTCGGCCGAAATTCTCAAGAAAACACGCCTGCTCTGGATCAACTATCCCAACAACCCCACAGGCGCAATCGCCCCGCTCTCCTTTTTTGAAGAAGTG
>JBMZDF010000371.1:0-6209 GCA_049614105.1 Promineifilaceae bacterium (SeqCode) | reverse complement strand
ACTGCCCCCGCGTCCATAGTAAAGGAGTCCACAAAGGGTTGGTTTCCCAATCATCTGCCACATGTTCGCCCAACACATAAAGTTCATGGTTGCCTTGTAACACCACGCAGCCCAAGCTGCGTACTAAATCAAGACATTGTTTAGGTTGAGGGCCAAAGTGGCAAATATCGCCTAAGCAAATTAGGTCTGTGCAATCGGCCGATTCAATATCAGCCAGCACCGCTTCCAACGCCAGTAAATTCCCATGTATATCTGAAAAAATCGCAAGTTTCATCCCGCAAGTGTAGCCACAGGCTGATTATCGAACCCTACCGTTTCCCTACAAACTTATCACCGTTCAATAAACCTCAGAGGTTTGTGGTCGTCCCCTTTGGCCGTGCATAAAAACCTCTGAGGTTTCCGTCAATGAGTGGTGCGATCCGCTTAGCAATATGTATGTTTAGCAGTTGCCAATAAAACAAAGTGCGCTATCATTTTTCAAAATCGCTGAAAGAGGACACACAATGATAGCGCCCCACACAAACCTACCCGAAACAAATCAACTCATGACAGGGGCCGCCTATCTTGAGTCATTAGACGACGGCCGAGAGATTTGGTTTGATGGCGAGCGGGTCAAAAATGTCGTCGAGCATCCCGCCTTTCGCAACGCGGCCCGCAGTATGGCGCGTCTGTACGATGCGCTGCATGATCCCAAACTTCAGACCGATCTGACGACGGTTGACAAATTTGGGCATCGAACGCACTGCTTTTTTGCGCCTTCTTATTCGGCCGAAGACCTCTACCGATCGCGCAAAGCAATCGACATCTGGCAGCGCATCAACTACGGTTGGATGGGACGCAGCCCCGACTACAAAGCCGCCTTCATGGCGCAACTGTCTGAGGGCCATCAATTTTATGGCGACTATGCGGACAACGCGCTTAACTGGTACAAAAAGTTCGCCTCACAGGGATTGCACCTCAATCACGTGCTGATCGATCCGCCAATGAATCGTGCCAAAAGCCGTGCCGAAACGCGCGATGTTTATGTGTCGCTCGACAAATCAGATGACAAAGGTATCTACGTCAGCGGCGCAAAAATGGTGGCAACTGGGTCGGCGTTGACCCACGCCACGTTTGTGGGCATCACGGGCGGGGTGGCCCATATGATGCAAAAAGATCGCGATGAGGATTTGGCGCTCGTGTTCATCGCCAATATGAATGCGCCGGGACTCAAAACGATTAGCCGCCCATCTTATGAAATGAAGGCGAACAGCCCCTTTGATGCCCCACTCGCCAGCCGATTTGATGAGAATGACGCGGTGATGGTCTTTGAAAATTGCTTTATCCCGTGGGAAGACGTGCTCATTTTCCGTGACATTGACAAGGTAAAAAGTTTTCAGGCGGGGTCGGGATTCTTTAACCGTTATAATCTACAGGCTGCGACCCGGCTCTGTATCAAACTTGAATTCTGTATCGGCTTATTGGTCAAAGGCACAAGCGCATCGGGCACAAACAACTTTCGTGGCGTGCAGGCGGCTATTGGCGAATTGGTCGCCATGCGTGACACCATTTGGGCGATGACAACCGCGATGGTGAGCGATCCAGAGCCAAGTATTGGCAATTCGGTTGTTCCCAATTTACAGACGGCCGCTGCGTGCCGCATCTACATGACGAACGCTTGGACGCAGGTGCGCAACACGTTTGAAACGGTTTTGGCAGGCGCTCCCAGCTTCACAATTTCCAGCGTGCGGGATATGAACGAGCCGAGTTTGTCGCACATCATTGACACTTACTATCAGGGAACTAATTTAGCGGGGCGGGATCGGATCAAGTTGTTCAACCTTGTCTGGGATGCGCTTTATTCTGAATTTGCGGGCCGTCATGGGCTGTACGAACGCAATTATGCTGGCAACAAAGATCAGCAGCGGCTAGACGCTTTGCGCTGGGCTACGCAGCGTGGGCGCATTGATGGCTGTACCGATCTGGTTGATCAAGCGATGGCTGATTACACGACGACTGGCTGGGAAAATCCTGCGTGGCAGTGAGTTCTGCATTTATACCTCTACCAAAGAATAATAATTTGAACTATTAACGAAATGCTGTCTGTAAGACACGGCCTTTAACCTACGAAGTTGGGGCACTGAGTCCCTTTTTGTTTATCGGGTTCAGAGGAGATGTATCTCAAAAATGGGATGACAATAAGTAGATCGCACTAGATGTCGATCATTAAATCTCTGAGGTTTAATGTCGCCAGTGTTAGCCTGTGGATAAAAACCTCAGAGGTTTTCATCAATGATTGATGACGACTTACTTAATGTTACGCTGAATCCAATTGTCGAAATCAACAGTTGAATACGGGAGCCACGCATGAAACAACAGCATTCACGAAATAGTGTTGCATGGCGTCGATACGCGCTAGCCAGCATCGGCGTACTGCTTATCTTGAGTTTGGGTATTTATTTAGTATCTAGGCCCGAAGAGCCGCCGGCGTTTGCATCTGAACGGCCGATAATACCGACCCAAACGCACAACCACAGCACACACGCACACCTTGGTCACATTCCAGAAGAAGGACGATTTACCTCTCAAGGTGAACAGTGGCCCCCGCAACCCAAATTTGCACAAGATGTTGCACTTCGTGACCCTGCTGCCACAGGGCGCTCTGCTCATGTTGATCGGGAAGTGACGGCGGCCGATGCGGTTCTGAACGATGCGGCTGTGCTAGACATCGTGGGCGACCGCTACACGTTTATCAACTCAGCGGCACAGGTGACGAAGTGGAAGACAGACGTTTCCCAATTTCTCGTTACGCTTTTTAGCTACACACACAATCTGACGGTTGAGGTACTGGTTGAAAACAACGCGGTGCTTGATATTACAACCTATGCGGCCGAGGTGAAACAGCCGCCGCTCCGCCAAAACGAAGTAGACCAATCTATTGACATTGCGCGTGCCTACTGGCTGGCTGAAGGTCATGATGAGGTTGAAACGTTGCAAGGGTTCACGATTCAGACGTTTCCAACGGATGGGGATGACGTTGCGTTTTTTGAGACGCGCATGACGTATGTGTCGTTTCATGTTGATTCGACGCAAGCACCGTTGTTGTTGACTTGGGTTGATCTTTCGGCCGAAAAAGTCACCCAAAGCGTCATCGAAGGAGTTGAACGATGAATCATCTAAAACTACTCTTTCTATTTCTAGTCGCCATCATCCTGATTCCAACCCAGCAAACAGGCGCTCAAAATACAAACCTTTCGGGTCATATCGACTGGGAAGGCTGGAGCTTTGACTATTCGGTGGGCGCTGACTTCGACGGACTGGCTATCAATGACGTCACCTACAAAGGCATCCAAATCATGGGTAAAGGTAACTTTCCCGCGATGCCCGTCTACTATAATGGCAACGCCTGTGGCCCCTACTTGGATCGACTTGACACGGGGCTTTCCCCCGTCACGTGGGCCAACGATGCCCTCCTCGTCGCACGCGAGTTTACGGTTGGGGGCGAACAATGGTATGAAATTGGCAACCGTCAATTTATTGGCGATTACGACATTTATCAGGTTTGGTACTTCAATAGCGAAGGCGTCATTGACGCCCATCTCTTTAGCCGTGGCCTGCAATGCAATACGTTCCACGTTCATTATCCCCACTGGCGTTTTGACTTTGACATTGCAGGAGCAAGCAATGATCAGATTTTGCGCCAAACGACAACGGGGTTGATACCATACACAACCGAATTTGATGTACAGGCAACTGCGGCCGAAAATCATGGGTGGATTGTCAAAGATACCCTCACAAACGATTCTGTCTCTTTGCAACTCGATACTGGCTCATGGAATGTTGACGGCACGATTGTTCCCGAAACAGCCTACAGCAACAATCGCGTAATTGGTCGCGCCTACAACAGCGGCGAAGCGGACTGGACTGGCTCCATCCCGTCCAACTGGGGCAGCGGCGCGGGCAATGTGGGGTATGGCAATGGTGAAAACATTGACGACACTGATATTGCGCTTTGGTACGCTGCCTATTTGCCTCATTCTGGGTCAGACGGCGCAGATTTATGGCACTCAACAGGCGTGCGTATCTCGGTTAATCTGGCAAGCGACTTTGTTTATTTGCTCAACCCTGGCAACTTGACAAATTATCAAGGTGAGCAAGTTATCCGCCAGATGGTCGCCGATACATCCCAGCCCCCGCTCACCTACGCTGCAACGGGTTTGCCAGATGGCTTGACGATCGATCCGAACAGCGGCGAAGTATCTGGGCAAGTCACAACGGTTGCCAGCTATGAAACGGCCGTCACCGTGACAGACGATGCTGGCGAATCGCGTTCTGTGTCCTTCACATGGCAAATTGACGATCTCGACAGCGATGATGATGGGATTCCAAACGCAACTGAACAGTCATTTTTCTCCTACACCACACCGCTTGCCGTCATCCCACCTGATGGGAATTCGGCGACGCAAACGATTGATTTAAGCGCATATGACGTGTCGATTGGCGCTCAGGTTGACCTTTCGGGCATTCAGGCGAATGGCGATCTCAACGGCTCTACCGAACATTTCACGCTCAATATCAATAATGGCGAGTACGAGTCCTCTGACTTGCAAACAGACGTTCAGTGCAATGGCGTGACAGACCTTGTGTCGCCTGTCCAAACCACTGTTTCTGTCATTGACATCGGTGGCGGCACGCCGGGTATTCGATTGCGTGGTACATCATCGGCCGAAGTCGATGACCTCAACGGTTGCAGAAGCGGCATTGAATATCGCCTGACGGTTGCAGGGGATTATGTCAACGATTCTGATGGGGACGGAGCGGAAGATTTTCTTGATCTCGATTCAGACAATGATGGGGCGCTTGATGTGATTGAAGCAGGCGGGACAGATGCGGATGAGGATGGGTTTATCGATGATTTACTCAATAATCAGGCCGTGTTGCTCAATCCACCCGATAGCGACGGCGACGAAATACCTGATTATCTTGACCTCACAAGCAGCGGCGGGGTGTTCGATATTAACGGCACGCCTTATGCTGAGTTCGACACCAACGGCGACGGCACGATCGACAATAATGACGTCGAAGGTGGGACAGATGCGGATAATGACGGGATAGACGACACAATTGACGGCAATCCAAATCAATTTGGAACGGCCCCACCCGCTCCTAACCAGCCGCCCGTTATTTCGCCAATCCTTGACCAAATCACTGACATTAACAGTGTGGTTAATCTCATTGTGAGCGCAAGCGATCCCGAAGGCGACAGCAATTTAACCTTTGAAATTACGGGCTTGCCAACCGATCTGAGCCTCGAAAACAGCACGGGCACACAGGCAACAATCAGCGGCACGGCAACAGAACTTGGCACATCAACCGTTTCGGTCACGGTCACCGATTCGGCCGGTGAGTCAGCCACGCGCCAATTTGTGTGGACGATCCAAGCGGTTGAGCCACCGTTTAGCTGTACTCCAGGGCTGCTTCACGAACGCTGGGAGGGGATTCCTGGCGGGTTAGTGAGTGACCTGACCAGCCACAGCAGCTATCCATCGCGGCCCACATCGGCCGATGTGATCGACCAGTTTGTAACCGATCGATACGTCATGGACAATTATGGCGTGCGCGTGCGTGGGTATCTGATCGCACCTGAAACAGGGACGTATCGTTTTTGGATTGCGTCAGATGATAGGGGGGAACTGTGGTTAAGCTCAGATAGTGATCCAGCCAATGTTGCCCTGATTGGGTCTGTGTCTGGCTGGACGTTCCCCGATGAGCATGATAAGTATTCGGGGCAGCGTTCGGCCGAAATTAACCTCATCGCTGGCAAACGTTACTATATCGAAGGCTTGATGAAACAATACAGAGGCGCTGACCATCTGACCGTCTGGTGGGAAACACCAAGCCAAGCACGTGCTTTCATCACATCGGCCGATGCCTGCGCCTTTGAGATAAGCGGCATAGCCCCAACCGCCCAAATTGACGCCAGCCCAACGATTGGCTTTGCGCCGCTCAACGTCAGCCTTGACGCGGGCAATTCAAGTGATTCTGATGGGGAAATTGTGACGTACCAATGGGATTTAGGCGATGGCACATCAGCTAGCGGCACAACCGTCAATCATAGCTATGGCAGCCCAGGTGTCTATCATGCCGTGTTGACCATTGTAGACAATGATGGACGTACCGACACTGCCACCGTGCAAATCACAATTAACGTTGATCCCGACGACATCGGC
>JBMZDF010000370.1:0-6219 GCA_049614105.1 Promineifilaceae bacterium (SeqCode) | reverse complement strand
GAATTCTTAAACATCTATACAAAAATCGTTCGTTTGGCTATATAACTGTTCGAGTTTACCTGCATCTGCAGCAGGATATTGACGACTCTATTCCAAACTACCTTAGAAACGTAAATCCACTTATTGATATTTTGACTCAAGCAACAAGAATTTCTGAACTTGTAGGTTTGCAATTTCCAAAGAATGTACCAAGATATTTAGACAACTTAACATCAATGGGTTTGATCAGAGTTATCTCAGATAGACATCATATTTCTACAGAGTATGATCATCTCATAGAGATGTACAAAGGAGTTATTAAGAGCTATGAGTTGTCTCCAACAACCCGCAAAGTAGAAATAAAGAAAGGCTACTTTGAGATTAGTGAGATGGGCAGCATGTTTGGATTAGCATGCAACCTAAGTGAAATAACATCGGATGTTGAAACATATGAATCAGCAGCAAATTGAAGTATTGTATCCAAATGGTAGTTACGAGATTGTTTTCGGCCGAAATCTCTACGCTCAATTCCGCCAGTTAGCCAACTTTAACGGCGATTACGTTGTTATCAGCGACAGCAACGTCGCGCCCCTTTACGCCGATCAATTCCCAGACGCGCTCGGTGTCCTGACCTTTCCCGCTGGCGAACGGTCGAAAACGCTTGAGACAGTCAATCAATTTTATGGGCAGCTAATCAACCTTGGGCTGGACCGTAGCGGCGCGATTGTGGCGCTGGGCGGTGGCGTTGTGGGCGACATGGCCGGTTTTACGGCCGCCAGCTACATGCGCGGCGTCAAGCTGATTCAATGCCCAACAACCGTTTTGGCGATGGTCGATTCAAGCGTTGGTGGTAAAACAGGCGTCGATCTTCCCGAAGGTAAAAATTTGGTGGGGGCGTTTAAGCAGCCAGAGGCGGTGATTGTCGATCTGGACGTGCTGCAAACACTCGATAGTGAGCAGTTTGCGGCGGGGATGGCCGAGGCGACAAAGCATGGTCTGATTGACAACCCAGAACTATTTGACTTTATTGGGAACGCTGCACAAACGCTGAATGCGGATCATGTGCTGCTGCAAAATATGTTGATTGATGCGGTTGACGTCAAGCGTGAAGTTGTGCAAGAGGACCCGTTTGAGCATGGGCGTCGTGCCCAGCTTAATCTGGGTCACACGTTTGGTCATGCGATTGAGCAAGTGAGCGGGTATGCGGTGCTGCATGGCTATGGTGTGGCGATGGGAATGGTGGTGGCGGCGAGGGTTTCGGCCGAACTCAACCACGCCTCACCCCTACTGCAAACCCGTATCGAAGCAGTCCTGCGCAACCTCAACCTGCCAACCCGCATCCCTGCACACCTAGATCCTGACGCCATTATCGCCGCGATGCACAGTGATAAGAAAAAGAAGGCGGGCAAACTGCGCTTTATCCTAATTAAAGAGGCTGGAACCTGCTTTATCACGTCCGATGTGCCGCTGGCGCTTGTGCGTAAAACGCTGCTTGAGCTACGTGCCGAATAAGTCAATTGCACAAACTACGATCAATAAACCTCAGAGGTTTGTTGTTATCGACCCTGATCTGTGCATAAAAACCTCTGAGGTTTTCGTCAGCGATTGCTTGCGATCGACAAAAAATTGTTGAGAAAATGGGGGATGCAAAGCGCGTAGACGCAAGATAGAAATTTGGTATAGCGAGGCCAGCCTCATTGAGACTGACCCCGCGTACCAATACGACCTCATGCAGTACACAGTGCATCCGCATGATAACAGTAGATTCAAATGAAGGAAATCGCACAGAAGTACTGTGAATTTTGCATTTATTATGTCGCAGGTACTAAAAACTAGACGGCGGACCCATGCACTAGAAAAATCTAATTATTTGAGTCACGTTTGTTTCTGTATTTTCATGCTTTTGCGGGTCAAAATTCCGTAATGTGATCTGTAATTTTGACTTGCTATGCTTCATGCAGGTGAATCTAGCAATTTTTGCTATGTCTGGGCGCGGTAGGTTGAACTGCTTCTACATGCCGATTTTACAGTGCCTTGATTCTAAATAGTTGCATAAGTGTATTTTTGCTTTGTTATCTGACCTCTACAGTTAACAAAGCGATTGGTACGAAAGCTTGGTTTTGAACAAACCAATGAAGCGGCTCAGCTTTTTTGGTTGAAGCGTGGTACACAGATTTGAAAGTATTGGTAGTTGTGTGTTCCTGCGCTTGGTTTGTTAGTTCATGCATCCGTTTCGTATCGTACCAGTACAAATGGTGTAAATGAAGCCGCCATTTGTGGTAGTACAATCCTGTTTTACTTTAAGTACAGCATGTAGGCTCGTATATTGTTGTACTCACACGCTCAAATACGTGAAATGTATTGGTAATAGTAATGGTAAATTTATGTATCAGTTTAGTTTTGAAGAGATGAGTATTGGTAGACATGAAACGATGGCCGTGTCGCAGCATTATTATTATTGGATGATTGCCGCGATGTTTATTATGGTGGTGGTTGGATTGGCTGGTTTTCGGCCGAAATCCGCATCACACGTCCCTAGCTCCTGGCTAGTTCAATCCCAAACGAATCATACACAACAAGAATTAGTTGCCCTCGTAGGATGTATTGGCGGCGAAGTAACACACGTGCTGCCGATTATTAACGCCGTTGGGGCGACCCTGAATGCAACCCAAGTTGCTGAATTGCAAAAAGATACAACATTAATCTTGTTGCAAGATACAGACGTTTCTATTTCCCATAAAAAGGAAAAGAAAGAAAAAAATAAAAAGCACGATCCTGCGGTTACAAACCCAACCGCCTCTGATGCGGTGTTATCAACCTTAGTCGGGGCCAATCTGCTGCACGAAGAAGGGATTCTTGGCAAAGGAGTTGGCGTTGCTGTTATTGACACAGGTAGCTGGAATGATGAGGCGCTCAGCGAAGGTGCTAGTAGAAAGAAACGTGTCGTTTTTTACAACGCGATTGATGACAAAGAGGGCAACAAAAAGACAGAAGATGCAAACGGACACGGCACACATATCGCTGGTATTGTTGCAAACAGCGAGAAAATGAAAGGCGAAACGCTATATTATGGCATCGCACCTGATGCATCGCTCGTTATCGTCAAGTCATTTGACGATGACGGTGTTGGCAGCTACTTGGATGTAATTCGTGGGATTGAATGGGTGGTTGCACATAAAGATGAACACAATATTCGTGTTTTGAATTTGTCGTTTAGCGCCACGCCGCAATCTTATTATTGGGAAGATCCGCTGAACCAAGCGGTGATGCGTGCTTGGGAAGCTGGCATTGTCGTGGTCGCATCTGCTGGCAACACAGGCCCCGGCCCGATGACCATTGGCGTTCCTGGCAACATCCCCTACGTGATTACGGTCGGCGCGATGACCGACAACTACACCCCAACAGACCTCACCGATGATCGGATCACCTCCTTCTCATCGGCCGGCCCAACGGTTGAAGGGTTTGTAAAGCCTGAAATCGTTGCCCCAGGTGGGCACGTTCTGTCGTTGCTCGAAGGCAAGTCCTCAATCGCATCTGCTTACCCTCAATACAAAGTTGATAAAAAATTGTACACGATGTCGGGTACATCACAGTCGGCGGCCGTTGTCAGCGGCATCGTTGCATTGATGCTAGAGGCAGACCCAGATTTGACGCCTGATGAGGTCAAATGTCGCTTAATGGACGCCGCCCGACTTGGGGTTGATGAAAATGGCAACCTGCTTTGGAGTATTTTCCAGCAGGGTGCTGGCTTGGTGCATGCTTATAATGCGGTTCACAGCGAAGCGACAGACTGCGCGAATAATGGGCTGGATATTTCGGCCGATTTGAACAGTGCAAACCATTTTGGTGGCCCTGTTGAACGTGATGCAGATGGCAACTTCTATTTGCGCGATGCCGATGGCGAGCTGATGGCTGAAGAGCTGCTGTGGTCTGGTGGTTATTTCTCAGGCGCAGGCTACTTTTCAGGCGCAGGCTATTTCTCAGGCGCAGGTTATTTTTCAGGCGCGGGCTACTTCTCAGGCGCAGGCTATTTCTCAGGCGCGGGTTACTTCTCAGGTGCAGGGTACTTTTCAGGCGCAAGCTATTCTTGGAGCGAGGATCTGGAATTATCTGATGAACTTGATATGACGACCGCAACAACAGCGATTAACCAGTGGGTGCCGCAGGAGTAGACGGTGCATGGCAGTCATGGGCAGTGAAACAGACTTTAAGATCAATTTCGGAACACTTTATGTCAATTTGATAAGCGTCAGCGGCGTTGTGCTGCTTATCTGGTCGGTCATTACACTTGCAGATGAGGAAAACCTCTCTAGCTTGCTGATCTTGTCCTTGTTGACCGCCTTGGCAACCGTCACGCCAACTTGGTTTCAAGTTAATAACGCCACGATGGTTTATGAAGTGGGATCAGCAGTCGTGATGTCGGCCATCCCGCACTTTGGAATTGAAGGCGTTATCTTCGCCATTGCCATTTCGGCCGCCACGTTTTGGATACACACCGTTTGGCAGAAAGGCTTGAAAGGGCGCATTTTTCTACTTCCCTATAATTTAGGAATTCAAGGGTTAGCCGTGGCAGCAGCAGCGGCTTTTTTCCATATCTACGTCACGCTCGCGGGCAATGGATTCTGGTTTGTACTAGGGTGGGCCTTGACTGCCATCTTGTTTGATCAGCTCAACGTTTGGCTTGTCATCGTTGGATTTTATGTGCGTGACCCGCAAAACACAGATTTACTTGACCTGTGGCGCGGCAATCGTTGGGCGATGCTGCTGAACATTTTGATTCTGATTTTGGGCGGTGGCATCCTTGCGTTCTCGTTAGAAAATTATGGGATGCTTGGCCTTGGTATCTTCTTTCTGCCAATTTTGCTGTCGGCACTTGCCTTTCAACTTTACTCAGGCCAGATTCGAGCCAACCTGGCCGAGATGGAGATTTTGATTGCAGAGCGAACAGAGGCGCTAGAAGTGAGCAACGCCGAACTGCGTAACGCGATTCAACAGGTTTCAAACGCCGATCATGAAAAAGAGCTGGCAAATGAAAAGCTCCAAGCGGCTAATCAACAGTTATTAGACAACGCACAAGCCAAAGACCGCTTTCTGGCGGTGCTCTCGCATGACATGCGTTCGCCCATCACAAGTATTTCTTTGTATGGGCAAATGATGGAAAAGCGGCCTGAGTTGCCGGCCGAAAAACGGCAGCACATGAGCCGTGTGATTCAGCAGAATGCACAGGTTTTAGTTGAACTGGTTGATGATGTGGTTGAAGTGGAGCGGTTGAGCGGCAAGACGCTTGAGCCAAATTTGACCCGTTTTGACCTGTCCGAATTAGGGATGCAAATTATTAGCAGCTTTGAGGCGCAGGCAGGCAAAAAACAGATCAGTCTGCGGCTCGATGTCTTTGAAACCCCGCACATGATTAAAGCAGATGTACAGCTTATCCGTCGCGTGATTAATAATCTCGTTTCAAATGCGGTGAAGTATACGCAGAAAGGCGGGGCTGTGAGCCTTTCGCTGGAGCGGCTGATGGACGGGACGCAAATTACGGTGGCCGATACAGGTTTAGGCATCCCAGAAGCAGAACTTTCCCATATTTTCAACTCATACCATCGCGTCAAAGAACACCAGCATCAGGCCAAAGGGCTAGGGTTGGGGCTGTCGATTGTCAAACATTATGTCGAGGCGCATCAAGGTATGGTGCTAGTTGAGAGTCAGGCAGGTGAAGGCAGTCGCTTTAAGGTGTGGTTGCCGCAAGTGGCTGAGCTGCCTGAACCAGTCGCCTTTGCCGACTTGCTTCAAACAGGATAATTCCAGAGGCCATCGCGGCGTTGAGCGATTCTGTTTCGGCCGACATTGGAATCGTCACGCCCTTACTCAAACGTTTGGCCTGTTCCCCAATGCCGTTCGCCTCATTCCCCACGATGAGCGCAGAAGGTTGCCGCCAATCAGGGGCCGTATAATTAATCGCACTGGTAACGATGGCTGCGTAGACGTTGAGATCGTTTGTCAGCGTTTCGATTTGACCCCATTCGGCCGAAATCACCCCCAAACGCAAATGCGCCCCCATGCTGCCGCGCAGCACCTTCGGATTAAATAAATCAACACAACCTGGCGCAAGCACGACGCCATCAACCCCCGCAGCGGCGGCGGTACGCAGCATGGTCCCCAAATTTCCGGGCGTCTGAATTTGGTCCAAAATTAGAAGGAGGTTCGGCCGAGGCGGCAACCCTATTTTCACCACTGGAACTA
>JBMZDF010000369.1:0-6225 GCA_049614105.1 Promineifilaceae bacterium (SeqCode) | reverse complement strand
AGGGCCTATTTTAAATGGGTTGAGAACCCTAATGTAAACTGAGCGGCTCGACTGAGTTTGCCGCACATTTTGTCGAACTTGTGGTAGATCTTGCACAGATTTTGACAGGCTCAGCAATCAAGGTAGTTTCAATTGAAATGCTCACCCCAACACCTACTTTGCTTACTTGGAATAGACGAAGCAAGCAGGTTATTAAATTTATTCAACTGGGAATTGCGTCAGACTATGCGTCACGCTAAAGTCCTATTATTTGTGAATGTAGTTATTTTAAATTTTAAATATATTAATCACTTACGCCGTGCTGTGCTAGCGTGAGTGACAACACTCCACATAAGTGAGATAAGGAGAAGCTGTATGAATGAGATTTGTAATTTGACGGCAACAGAGATGGCGGCTGCCATTCGGGGACGCAAGTTATCCGCACGTGAGGTAATGGAAGCCCATTTAACGCAGATTGAGGCTATCAACTCAAAGGTCAATGCAATTCCGACCTTACTTCCCAAACTGGGGCTTTACTCGGCCGATCTCGCCGATGAGGCGATCGCTCGCGGCGACACGGTAGGGCCACTTCACGGACTGCCAATTGCTCACAAAGATCTAACCGAGGTCAAAGGCGTTCGCACCACCTACGGATCACCGATTTTTACGGACCATGTGCCAAGTTTTAACAGCTTAATCGTCGAGCGTCTGCAAAATGCTGGGGCGATCACGATCGGGAAAACAAACACGCCAGAATTTGGGGCGGGATCACACACGTTTAACCCTGTTCATGGGCTGACGCGCAACCCTTATAACTTGAACAAGACCTGCGGCGGCAGCAGCGGTGGCGCGGCCGTGGCGCTGGCAACACGCATGCTCCCAATTGCTGATGGTAGTGACATGGGTGGCTCTTTACGCAACCCCGCTGCTTTTAACAATGTGGTTGGTTTCCGCCCTTCTCCAGGGCGTGTTCCAAGCTGGCCAAAGGGCATGGCCTGGGGCATGATGGGGGTTGAAGGGCCGATGGCGCGTACGGTTGAGGATATTGCCCTCATGCTGACGGCGATGGCAGGGCCAGATAAGCGTTCGCCAATTGCACTGAATGAGTCTGGGTCACGTTTCACAGCGCCGCTTGAACGCGATTGGAAGGGAACAAAAATTGCGTGGAGCGAGAATCTGGGCGGGATGCCGGTTGATCCTGAAATTACGCGCAAGATCAATCAGCAGGTTGGAACGTTTAAGGCATTGGGGCTAGAAGTTGCTTCGGCCGAACCCAACCTCACCAACGCACAAAATGTCTTTCACACGCTACGTGCTCACGCCTTCGCCTCTGCATTTGCGCCGTTGATTGAAGAACATTCGGCCGATATGTTCAAAGAAACTATCCACTGGAACACAGCACAAGGGGTCGCGCTCAGCGGCATGGACATCGCACGCGCCCAACAACAACGCACCGTGCTCTACCATCAGATGTGTGAATTTATGGATGAGCATCATTTTATGGTTTGCCCCGTCACCCAAGTGCTGCCCTTCGACATCACCACCGAATATCCAACCGAGGTCAACGGCGTCCAAATGGAAAGCTATATCCATTGGATGCAATCCTGCTACTTCATTACGGTGCTGGGCTTCCCTGCGATCTCGGTTCCGTGTGGCTTTTCGGCCGATGGCCTACCTGTTGGCCTCCAGATCGTGGGTCGTCATCAAGACGACTTTGGCGTGTTGCAACTTGCCTACGCTTACCAACAGGCAACCGAATTCTACAAGTATGCACCGATCCTTTAGCTGGACTTAGTCAGAATGTCTCTATTATGCTGTATACGGGTTCGCATTGTCTCGTCTAGCGAAAAATGTAGCAGCCCACGGTAAGCAGCGAGACTTTTTGATGTGTGTCCCTGTTCGGCAAGATAGGCCGCTTTAAGCTCGGTTGCAAAGTACGACCTGCGATCATACCAACCGAGCGCCTCGGTCAAATTTCCCATTTAAGAAGATGATTTCCAGCAGTTTGTCATTGTCTACATCTATCAAGCCATTTAGGTTGGTAATGTGTACCCTAAAAACTGTTTGACGACGGTTGCTATATCGGTGAGGTCTGTGATTTGCGTTGCAAAATGGGCATGTGCTTGACCAAATAGAATCGTTGGCACGGGGTTTGTTGTGTGGCGACGCTGGCTTAGATCCTCAATATTCCCATGGTCGCTGGTTATAATGAGTAACCCATTTTTATGATCCCAGCTAGATAAAATACCTGCCAGCACTTGATCGATATGCTCAAGATGTTTGATTGCACGCGACATTGGGCCACGATGTCCCAGATGATCTGTCGGCCAGTGATCAATAAAACTAAACGTGTATTCTTGCGCAAGTGCGGCAATGTGCTGTCCCGCTTCCATGGTTGTCAATAAGGGCAAGTCAGCAATTTTCAACTGATCGCGCCAATCTTTGTTGGTGAAGTTAGGGCTAATGGCACGTCCAGCACGTAAATCAGACTCGGTAAACAACCCCTGCCCCGAACTCACTTCAATAAACGGGAATACAGAATAACTGCGACGACGGCGCGAAATGGCGTCAAAATATGCTTGGGGGTAAGCATTAAGCAATGCAACCGTCCCACCTTCCGCGCTGATAAAGTTGAATAGGTTGCCTTCCGTTAAATGACGACGAATCTCACCGTTGGGCCATGGTCCCCAATGCTCACCCAACAAAGATGGCATATTTTTACCTGTGATGATTGTCGCCTGCCCCGTGGCGCTCTGCGGGATACCATCGACGCCCAATGTAGCATCGGTTGGGATGAGTGAAGCTTGTTCGCAAATTCGAGGGGAGAGGGAAAAGGGCCATCCAACATCAAGGTACTGCGTTAGCGTTGGCAATTGAGCGTTGCAAAAAGGATTTCGCTCTGGCTCCTCTGAACCAATGCCAACACCATCTAGAAACAAAATCAACACATGTTTATTCACAGGTCAATTGTACGCACCCAAACGTAAAAATGCTTGCTGACAAAACGTGAATGGTTGTGAAACTGACATAAAAATAGCGTGTTTATTTCAAGTACCATTATCTTGCTATGTATACAACCGTTCAATGTGTTTGTGTTGTAGTTAACAAATAGCATCACTTTTTGATATTTTCATCTTTTTCTTACGGCTAACCTATCGCTTTCTTACGATGTGCCTCATTTAACATAAAAAAAGAGTAAAGAGTCGTATTTCCACAAAAAGATGCGTTATTATGAATATTGAACGTAGTTGGTAACCCATACCATCATATATTAGCCAAAAAAATTATTAACGTGGATCATGCAGCATCGTTCCCTCAAGCAGCGTATCGATTCTATTTGTATTGCAGCATGTCACAATAGAGGTATTGGAATGAGTAAATTATCCCTCGGTATTAACATGGGTCACTTCGAAGAGAACACCACATTTGTTACGAATAATAGCCCCAACGTATCGCTCATGCATACGTTAGATCTTCAAAAATTTCGCGTCATCCGTTTTATGGATTGGCAAAAAACAAACAACAGTCAAGTTGTTCACTATAATGATTTACCAGTTGCCCACAAAAGCTGGACCTTCAAAGGGGGTCGTTGGAACAGCTTTAAAGGCGTGCCTTTGTCGGTCATCATTGACGTAGCCAACGACATGCAGGCGCAGCCGTGGATCTGCATCCCCCATCGCGCAACTGACGACTGTATTCGTCGAATCGTTTCTTTGGTTGTATCACGCGCCAATTTTCGGCCGATTTTTGAATACTCCAACGAAATCTGGAACGGACAATTTCAACAATTCACCTACTGCTTCATGCACGGGATGTGGAAACGCATGGCCTTCCGTCCGCTCAGCGCAGCGCTCGCATGGCAAGCCCACCGCACAAGCTTCTTAGCCGATGCGGTTTGCGGACGCGGCGACATTGTTGTTTCAGGACAAGCCGCCAACGATTGGATTGCAAAACAAGTGCTCCAAAATCCAGTGCTGGCTGGCAAAGTTGACGCAGTGGCGATTGCCCCTTACTTTGGTCAATTTTCAAATAAGCTAGCTTGGGGCAACTGGAACTCCCTGTATGATGGGTTGCAGCATGAAATCGACACTACGGTGCGTACCAACATCAAGCAGCACAAAAAACTTGCCGATCAGTTCGGCGTTCAACTATGGGGATATGAAGGCGGACAGCACTTGCTGGGTCGCAACAAAGAACAGACAAGCCAATTTGTAAAACTGAACCGCGATGAGCGCATGGGCCGCTTAACACAACAATGGCTCAACACATGGTACGACGAAGGCGGCAGTCTGATGTGTCCTTACAGCACCTCAAGCGATTTTGGTAGCCACTGCTGGGGCTATGTCGAAATCGAAAATGGTGAGTACATTAAACGTCCCAAATATCAAGCACTGTTGGCAACTGAACCAGTTGCAGCACCTGCCCCATCCGCAGGGATGCCTGTTCCAGCAGGCGAGTTAGTGCCCGCAGGCGGCCCCTATTAAAGAAAAACCTGCCCGTTATTCGGAAAATAGTATTCAGTATTCGGCAATCGGTTAAACAACTGAAAACTGAATACTGATCACTATCGCAGTTTTGCCAACGATTTATCTAAGGCGGCAATCATGATATCTGCATGTTCTTTCTGGAAAACAAGCGGCGGGCGGATCTTGAGCACGTTGCTGAGCATACCACCTGTACTAATCAGCACTTGCTCTGCACGCATCAGGTTGATGAGCTGTTTGGCCTCCGCAGCCGCTGGCGTTTTGCTATCACGGTCGCGCACCAGTTCAACCCCTGCCATCAATCCTTGACCGCGCACATCGCCGATTAAAGCGTGGCGCGGCATCAGATTACGAATGCCTGCACGTAAATATGCGCCCGTTTCTTTGGCGTTTGTCTGAAGGCCTTCTTTTTGCAGCACCTCTAACACGGCCAGCCCAGCAGCACAGGCGACAGGGTTGCCGCCAAAAGTGCTAAAGAGGCCCACTTCGCTGACAAAGCTGTTGAGAATTTCGGCCGAAGTGACAATCGCACCCAACGGATACCCACTGCCAATCGGTTTGCCCATCGTCACAAACTCAGCCGTCACGCCGTGCAATTTATGCCCCCACATCTCATCACCAGAACGGGCAAACCCAGCCTGCACCTCATCCGCGATAAATATACCGCCTGCCGCACGCACCCTTTCCACCACAGCAGCAACATAGCCCGCTGGAATAGTCGGGCTGCCGTTGCTAACAAACAGACTGTCGAGCATGAAGCAGGCGGGCTTGATCCCATCGGCCGCTAACTCCGCAATGGCGCGATCAACATCGGCCGCATACGCTTCAACCGTGAGCGACTCACGATAAAGATCGGGGCATTTGAGCGTTTTGACGTGGCTTGGATTCGGCCGATTGGCCCGACTAGGCGACAGCGGTTTAATGGCGTTGGTGATGCCATGATAAGCCCCCTCCATCACAATCGCCCCCTCATTGCCTGTGACATGTTTTGCCATACGCCAAGCAATATCGTTGGCTTCACTGCCCGAATTGACAAATGTACACACGTTTAATGTTTCAGGCAGCGTCGCAACTAACCGCTCGGCATACTCGACGATTACGCTGTAGAGATAGCGCGTGTGCGTATTGAGCGCCGCCGTTTGTCTGGAAACAGCGCGAACAACGTGCGGATGACAGTGACCGACCACTGGAACGTTGTTATAGCCGTCCAAATAGGCGCGACCGTCTGCGCCATAGAGCCATGCGCCGCTGCCGCGTTCAACGTGAACGGGATCGTTGTAAAAGTGCGCGAGGTATTGACCCAACACTTGTTTGCGTTTGTCGTAGATCGCTTGTGTGCCATGATCTTTTGTTGGGGCAAGGTCTGTCTCATCGGGGCAGTAGACGGGGAAGCGACACGCTTGGCGCAACCGATCGCGGACTTGATTTCGGCCGAAATCGGCCAAATCACGCATCGTTTGCCAACAATCCACTTCTAAATCAAGTAAATACGCTGGCTGATCAGGCGTCTCAGCCCGTCGCCACGCAATAATCACCGCCGTAATTGCCAGCCGCGCCTGCAAACAATCATAGATCAAATCGATCTCATCTTCCTCAAGCGGCAGAAGTATGTCATAGGCTGAAACGGTTGCACACAACGCCTCAAGCATTTGGTCGGCGGCAATTCCACGCAAATTTGAGGCAATCACCACCTCGATCACCAGCGGTGCATAGACCATATCGCCAAAATCTAGCAGACCAATCGTGGTGTGAGGTTCTGCGG
>JBMZDF010000368.1:0-6278 GCA_049614105.1 Promineifilaceae bacterium (SeqCode) | reverse complement strand
CAGCCGCATAAATTTATGATGTTTAGTGATTTTGAAGGATACTCAACACAGGAAGAGAGGAGAATGGATAACGGATAATTATCAATTTTTGTTTGGAGATGTTAGACGCTGGGCGCGGTGGCCTGCTTGGCCGAGGCGGGAGACGAGGCGATCGATGCCGACGAGGACTTTCTTTTTAATTTCAGCCGAAACATCCCCCGACCGCTCAATTGTCGCCTTGAGCTGAGCAAATGACTCATGCGTCAAATTGAGCGCCTCGCCCGTATTGCGCACAAATACGCCTAGCCCCAACTGCTCAACCGCATCAAATAGCGACACAAACCGAATCACCGTGTTGAAATCCTGCGTCAACCTCTCCAACTCAAACGCATCCATCAACAGCACATAGGCCGAATCGACCTGCAAGGGAAAATGATAGTAACCAGCCTTTTTGTAAGTCGCCTGAAAAAATTCAACCCACTCACTTTCGAGCAGAGGCGCACGAATTGCTTGCGTAAACCCAACCCGCGTGAACACCGTGCCGCTTACATCAAGCGTCTGATAATCAAGCTGCTCGTAGTCATGACTTGGCTCGTCTTGAAGCTGATCAAATCGCTGCCATGCGATTGAGTGTGCCGCCGCAACCGCATCAGCAGGATTGCCCGAGCGCATATCCTCACCCCCAAACGCAATCACGTGTGGCGCAACCAACTCCGTTTCTAGCTGTGCAAACTTGGTCTGATTCGACGTGCCGACGACAAGCAACCCGTGATTTGCCAGATCGGGCAGCGTGGGCGAGTAGCCGACCATCTCCACCTCATCCGCAAAAATTATCCGCATCGGGCTGAGCTTCTCAGTAATGAAACGCTTGAGATCGTCATCATCAAAACGATGGCGATTGATGTCCCAACTATAAAAGTGGAGCAAATCAGCCCATTTTCGCACCGATTGCAGGCTGACCTGCATCCCAGACAGCGCCCGCTTTTGCACCTGATGGACGCGGCCATCCTGCTTTGACATCTGCGTTTCAATCAGATCGGGCAAACCAAACTTGGTGCGCAACACGATATCGATCACAGAAATGAACGTTGTTTTGCCCGTGCCAGGTTCGCCGTAGATGATGATGGGAGCCGGGGGCTTCGGGTTGGAGGGTTCAGACCGAGCAAAAAAACGGGACAGGCGTTTTACGATTGAATTGCGCGGCTGTGGCTGGGTTACGGGGGGTTGCTGTAGAAACTCGACAATACGATCGACCACTTCCCAATGCTCATCGCCAAACTTATTGGGGTCGAGGCAGGCAACAACGGCGGTTTCGATGATGGCGGCTCGTAGTTCGGCCGAAAATGAGTCAGAAAAAACAGCGTCCATGAGACAGAATTTTAACATGGTCAGCCAATTTATTTAACTGCAAAAGCATAAAAACACGAAAGGTAAACGTGAGTCAATTGAAGTTGCCGCTTTCCAGCGACAGGCATTACAATTCCCAACTTCAAATGCACGTTAGGCAATCATCTAACCACATTATGGCACAACGACCTTTACTCAACCCACTCATACTCAACAGTATACTCAACAGCCGCCGCTTGGCTGCGATGGGTGAACTCAAGACACCCTTCCCCCCTGAACAACTGCTCAATTTATCAACCAATGAAAATGCGTTTGGCACTGCGCCCAGCGTCGTGACGGCGATCCAGCGCGAAGCGGCAACCCTACACCTTTACCCCTCGCGAACGGGCGAGTTACAACTGCGCGAAAAGCTGGCGACCATGCACGGACATGGATTAACCGCCAACAATATCGTGCTGGGCAATGCTGGTTCGCGCATTTTGGCGTTGGCGGCCGATGGATTTTTGCAGCCCGGGGATGAGGTGATTTCGTTTACACCTACCTTTGGCTTCTATCCTAATGCGGCTCAACGCTTGGGGGCGACGATGGTGTGGCTGCCGCTTTCGGCCGAAACGAACTTCCAAATCAACGTTGACGACGTTCTGAATGCCGTGACAGAGCGTACCCGCGCCGTTTATCTGTGTAATCCAAATAACCCAACGGGGTCGATGATTAATTCGGCCGAATTTGATCGCCTCGTCGACGCGCTGCCCCCCGACATTCTGATTGTCTCTGACGAAGTTTATTATCAATTTGTCGATGACGACACGTTCCCAAACAGCACAAAACATGTGCAAGCGGGTCGCAACCTGATCCAAGTGTTCAGCTTTTCAAAAGCATACGGGCTGGCTGGCTTGCGGCTCGGCTACGGCATTATGCGCCCTGAAATTGGTACGTACTTTGCCAAAATGCAAAGCACCTTTCAAATTGGACGCCTTCCGATTGCGGCCGGCCTAGCCGCCGTTGACGCACAAGATCACATTGCACATACGGCCAACAACATTATTCATGGTCGCAACTGGCTCCGCGACCAAATGCAGGCGCTAGGCGTCACGGTATATCCAAGTCAAGGCAACTTTTTGCTGCTCGAAGCACCCATCGCAGGCGCTAAACTGACCCACCAACTGCTCAAAAAACATGGCATCATGGTCGCAGATGGCAAGCAGCGCTTCGGCCTTCCCGCCTGCATCCGCGTCACGGTTGGCACACCTGAAAACAATCAACGATTTATCACAGCACTCGCAAGCGTACTAGAAGGGAGAAAGGAATGACGAATGACGAATAATGAACAAGAGCGTCTTTGCGTTTTATTTCTTCATTCACCATTCAATATTCTCTATCTCTTCTTCTCCCAAGGACTTTTCCATGACAACCCAAATGACTGGCGGCGAAGCCGTCGTCCGCTCTCTCATCGCACTCGGCGTTGACACAATTTTTGGTCTACCTGGCGTACAGAACGACAATCTATTCAACGCGCTTTACGACAATCGCGACAAAATCCGCGTCATTCACACGCGCCACGAACAAGGGGCCGCATACATGGCGAACGGTTATGCCCAATCAACCGACAAGCCAGGTGTTTACACAGTTGTGCCTGGGCCAGGGCTGCTCAACTCAACGGGCGCACTTTCGACAGGGTATGCGGTCAACGCCAAAGTGCTTTGCCTCGCAGGGCAAATTCCATCTGATGCGCTTGGCAAAGAGATCGGGCTGCTGCATGAGATCCCTGATCAGTTGGGCATCATTCGTTCGCTGACAAAATGGGCGGAACGGATCGAGCGCCCAGAAGATGCGGCGAGGCTTGTGACAGAGGCGTATTCGCAGCTTATTTCGGGGCGTCCGCGTCCAGTGGGGCTAGAAGTGCCAATGGATGTGTGGGGGAAATCGGCCGAAATTGATCTCACCCTCGTCGAACCTGAGTCTATCCAGCCACAGGTAAACTTGGACGCCGTCAAAGAAGCGGCTCAACTCATCGGCAACGCTAAAAATCCTGTGATCGTCGTGGGCGGCGGCGCACAGCACGCCAGCGCAGAAGTGCTGGCCTTGGCGGAAATGATCCAAGCGCCCGTCATTCCGGGGCGCAGCGGGCGCGGTGTGGTCAGCAGCCGCCATCCGCTTGGACTCACGACCCCTGACGGATATAAATTCTGGGGCGAGGCGGATGTGGTGATTGGGATCGGCTCGCGCATGTATCAACAGTTGCAACGTTGGGGACATGATGATGCGATGAAATTGGTGCGGATTGACGTAGACCCATCGGTGATGACGCATACAAAATCGGCCGAAGTCGCCCTCAACAGCGACAGCCAACAAACGCTCACCGCCCTCCTCAATGAAGTGCCAAAGCACAACCCCAAACGCAGCGACCGCAGCGACGAAATGTGGGCGCATCGGGCTGCAATGGACAAAGTCTATCAAACGCTCGATCCACAATATGGCTATATTCAGGCGTTACGGGCCGAGTTGCCAGAAAACGGGCTATTTGTTGATGAAGTGTCACAAATGGGCTTTGCATCGCGCTTCATTATGCCAGTTTATAATCCGCGCAGCTTTATCTCAACAGGGTATCAAGGCACGCTTGGGTTTGGGTTTGCAACCGCGCTAGGCGTCAAAGTCGGCAACCCCGACGTTCCTGTTTTAAGCATTGCGGGCGATGGTGGTTTTATGTACAACGTGCAAGAGCTCTCAACCGCGATGCGTCACAACATCAATCTTGTCACCGTTGTGTTTGCGGATGGTGCGTTTGGCAACGTGCGCCGTATGCAGAAGCAGCTTTATGATAACCGTCTCATCGCATCTGATTTGCACAATCCTAATTTTGTCAAACTTGCGAAGTCGTTTGGAATGAAGGCGATGCGGGCCAAGTCGCCCAAAAAACTGCGTAAAGCACTGCGCAAGGCGTTCGCGGCGAATGAGCCTGTTCTCATCGAAGTGCCAACCATACCAACCACCGAAATGCCGTCCCCTTGGCCGATCACCATGACCCCGCCAAATCGGGGCATGTAGCGTCTAAGCTAGTCGCTGGTCGCTAGCAAGAAAGGGTCTTGCCTGCTCATCGATCGTCGAATTCGATTGTGGCGGCAAGGCCAACGTGGTCAGATGGGTAAATGTTTGATTCGCTGTCGAAGGGGTGATGGCAGCAAATTTCGGCCGAAATCACCCCTTTTACATGCCGCGACACAAACAAATAATCATCACACTTACCCACATTTGTACGATAAGTTCGTAACGCGGTCGGCCAGGTCGCAAGCGGCTCATGGCGATGCACCATTTCATAAGCAGAACGATACCCATACACCGCTTTTAACTTTTGAATTGCCAACTCGTCAGGGCTTGCACGAAACGATCCAAGCAAGACACGCTGGCGTACCGCGCCCCCCATATCGAGCCAAGAGGCAAGACGCACCACCTGTTCCTCACGAGCCTGTCGCCCAGTTGGACGCGAGTAAAGATGCAGGTTAACCACATCAACCGTTTCGCCTGTTGGCAGTTCAATATTGGCACGCAGCGCGACACGCCCTAACCCCAAATTCAACTTGTCTGAGGATAAAATCGGCAGTCGGGACAGAATCGCAAGACCCTCTGCAAAGTAAATGCCAGGGCGGCGGGTGCTGACCAGCGCATAGTGTGGTTGATCGTCGGGAATACGGGCATTTAACTGCCGCATCAGCCAACGCGCCTGACGGATAGGAATAGCAACCTCTTGAAGCGCAATAATATCGGCCTCGACATCTAACAATTGCCCAACGACCAGCCCGCGACGTTGAGGCCAACGATCAAGGGTCAGATGGATGTTGAACGTGGCAACTTTCAGGATGGTCATAGGGGAGAGGGCGCTGAAGAATAGTGTCCGCCTATTGCTCAGCAGCAATCACGGGCGCACTGAAAACGCGCAGCGTGACTGTGCCAACGACTTGCAGCCCGTTTTCCTCAACAGATTTTAACTCAAGGTTGTTTTGAATATAAATATTGTCGCGCAAAAACCCGTTCCACAGGATCGAGTCTCCGATGAAAAAGCGGTTGAGCAGTTCCGTGCCGCTGAACGTATGCGCCCCGTTGTCGTCACCCGTATAAATTAAGGATGTCCCCGGGATTTGACGGCCAATCGGCACAACATAATCGATCGGCATCTTAGCATACACAAGACCTGTGTCGGCAACCTGCGGCAGTACGCTTTCAACTGGGTTGGGATCGAAAAGGGTAATCAAAACATCACCGTTTGCCTTTAGCTCTGTGTCAGTAAAAGTTGGCAGCAGTTTCAGACGATAATCGGCCGTTGCACCTGGCCCGATAATCCCTTTCCAGTTAAACGAGTTACCATCCTGAATGCCACCCATCACCCCATCAATACTAACGGTGTAGACATTATCACTTTTGCCAACAAATTGAAGCTGCGTTCCAGGCACGCGCTGCCCCGGCGCAAGCACTGTTTCATAATTGCTGCTCATGATCGCAAAGTTGAGCGTATTGCCAAGCGGGGTTAAAGTCGGCTGAGGGGTCGGCGTGCCAATCAGCGCAGCCGCTCCGCTAACTAAGCCACAGGAGGCCTGAGATATAAGAAGAAAGATTAGTATGGTAAGCAGAGAAAGTCGATTTTGCATTGCAACGACACCTATTGGAAATGAAAAATAGGGAATGAAGAATGAGGACAAAATGGGGTATGTTTGCACCTCTTATCATCACTCTACTGTTTGTTTATGGGTCGGGGTTATGCACCCTGAGCTTGTCAAAAGGTTTTTGGCAGGCGGAACATTGACTTTGGCAAGCTTGGCCAACATTCCCTTACCCCTTTGTGTAGGTCCTAATATCTGATTATACAATTAATTGAGGGGGGATTGCGCTCTAATTAGATGCGAAAACAGGGCAATTGCATTCTAAATTTTCTGACTCGCTCCTACGCTCCGCGTGGGAGT
>JBMZDF010000367.1:0-6286 GCA_049614105.1 Promineifilaceae bacterium (SeqCode) | reverse complement strand
GACCAGCTTGGCAAAGATAACCACACCCTGTTGTCAAGGTTGCAAAGTCATCAGGACTATCTAAATATGGAATTATTGTAGCCCCTGTGAGCTCAGCAGTATGAAGTCGATCCGTGATCCACTTCAATGCATCAGTTTTTATATTAAACGATAGGTCAAAACCCATTGAGTTCAACATACAATCAGATAACGATGCAAACCTATCACCTGGACAATGCCCAGAAGGGTCGGTGAGTCCCATCGGCCGATTATTGACATAACTATAGCGATTCAAACTCTGTGGATTAGCAGGATTTGGGACAATGGTGTCAGCGTTGGCAAATCGGCCGATTTCAGGCAAATAATACCGCGCGTTCATATAAATCAAGCCCAACACATCATTATGATGGTGTCCTGTAAAGCCGAGTTCCGAATTTAGCGAATCGGTAGGGGCCTGACGATAATCGCCAAAGGGGTAGAACTTCGCAATCGTATTTGCCAGCATGTGGCCGCTACTGTTTGTCATCACAACCACATTGCCAAGGTGATCACGATGTAGATAGTAAAGTTGCCCGTCAATTCGCTGGGCTATTGCTTGTCCACCCAATATATAGGTCAACTGTTCTTCTACGGTTTGCAGCGCGGAATGTTTTTCAGATTGCTGAACGGTTGGAATATATTTAGCGTCAGTTGCGGTTTTGGTTTGAATACCTACAACCGATTGGCGTGTTGAGGCCCCTTTCAAAACAACTGGGACAAATATCCGAGGCACGACTTCGGAGATAGCACCGACATTTTTCTGTTGATAGGTTGCGAACGGATAGAAGGTCGTCTCAACGATGGTGCTCCCATTCAGCAATTGACTCCGCATTCGCTGGCCAGTGAAGTCGTATAAAAACACCATTTGCTGCCCGCTTGGCAAATTGACTGTTTCTAAACGATTTTCAACATCGAAAACCTGTGTCGTAGACTGACCATTCTCAATACGCTGGATCATGTTGCCGTTGGCATCATAAGTGTATTGATGATTGACACTCCCTCCAGAAACGCTTGAAACAGCATGCGGGTGGCTAACGCTATAACTATATCCCTTACCGTCTAGCCATTCGACGTTGCCAATCGCATCGTATCCATAATCGCGGTTGTAAGCGCCACGTACAGTCGCTAAACGATGCAAATCGTCATAGGTAAATGTGGTTGTCTCGGCCGATTGCGATCCGTACTGACTCGTCTGTAAAAACAAATTCCCCACA
The DNA here is from genome assembly GCA_049614105.1 of Promineifilaceae bacterium (SeqCode). Taxonomy (GTDB): domain Bacteria; phylum Chloroflexota; class Anaerolineae; order Promineifilales; family Promineifilaceae; genus CALECP01. Next base: position 5,054 of record JBMZDF010000367.1, on the reverse strand, counting down.
TTATCATAATCACTATTCGACTGAACAAATACGTTTGGTGATGAAATAGTGTTGAGCCTAAATTCCTCCGACACACCATGATACGTATAGTTTGTGTTAACCGCGTTACCACGTTGAAGCTGCGTAATTTGACCACGCACATTGTAGGTGGCTTGTGAAATATAATTGTGGGCCGTGCCGTTGATGTTGCCCTGTAGCTGGTTTGGCAACCCCTGCCTATCATAACTTGTGGTCACAACCTCGCCATTAGGATAGGTGGTGTTCACAATGCGATCGGCTGCATCATAGGTATAACTTTGCACAAACGGCGGGGTCAACCCGTCAATTTGACGTGACTCAGCGGCAATACGCCCACGGCTATCATAAATATGCGACAACGTCCCAGCTTGATCAACAACTTCTACTAATCTGCCCTTGTTACTAACCCCGTTGTGTGTCTGGTCGTAGGTATAAACAACCTCCATTGAGGCAGGGTTTGCAGCGGGGCGTGTGTATGTTGCGCCATCGGAAACGCCACTTGCATAGCTTTTACTTGCCAACCGATTAAGGCTGTCATAGTAGAAGTTAATCGCATTGTTCCGCGCATCCACCTGCGCGACTAAACTACCGACTGCATCATAATGATAGTACCATTGCCCCATATCGGGGTCATTCATATCTGTTTTGCGACCAAGCAAATCGTAGCTCATCGTTGAGACGTTAGTATTGTTATCGCGAACGCTTATGAGTTGACCTTGCAAGTTGTATGCATACAAAGTGACATACTCATCCGTTCCGTTGTATTCTTTGACCTCCACCAATTGCCCAAACGCATCATTAAGCTGTTCTGTTCGCGACCCATTTGCATCAGTCAATGTTGTGCGCCAACCGTTGTAGCTATGGCTTGTTGACAAGATAGTGGTTGCCCCATCTTTCCACTCAGTTGTTATAGGGCGACCTAAATCGTCATATGACATCTGGCTATAGCCCGCTTGCACATTCCAATTGGGCGCAACATAGCCGCTGCCAGGTAAACCACTTAATTCATAGGTCTCGCTCTGGGAAACAAGTTGGCCTAGATGATTATATTGTTGGGATGAAACGGCTCGTTTGCTGGTGTTGGGGGCGCTGCTTTGGTGTTGGATTGTTCGGCCGAAACCATCCACATAAGCCCAGCTATCCAAATAAACGCTATTTCCTGCATCCGTCAATTGGCGACTCTTTACATAAGCGGGGCGTGCTTCAGGATAATATTCAAAAATAGTTGTGGCTGGATCATTATCCATAGTCTGATCTGCCAGCCAGACATTTCTTAAACGACCATATGCATCATATTTTGTGTGTGTTGTTGCACCATTCGGATCGGTTGTCTCAAGCGCCTGCCCCCAAGCAGGATGCACAACCAACGTTGTCGTATGGTTCAATGCATTGGTCGCCTTCTCAGCATACCCATAGAAGCTATGATATTGTGTTTCACTTGTGCGATTGTTAGCGTCTGTTACGTGCGTTTGACGACCACGATTATCGTACTTGAAAACTGTTTCGTGAAATTGGTCGCTTGGATTAGTGGCCCAGTGCGCCCGTACCAACGTCACGTTTCCATTGGTAGGCTTTACGTTGAATCCAAGATTATCGTATTGATAAACGGTATATGATTGCACATCATGCAGATGGCCTGATTCTGTTCCACTCCATAAACGTTCCCAATAAGGGCGATTAACTATGTAATTTCCATTTTCAGTATTATGGATAAACTGACGCTCAATATTGCGATCATCATCGGTGGTGGTCAAATCCCCATGCAAAATCTGACGCTTAACATTGCCATAATCATCATAAATGAGCGATGTACGTGTTGACTTCCATGCACCAACTGATAAACGCTCGTTTATCTGATTGGGTGCAACAAAATGAGCTGTGCGCCCGCTATTGTTGACTGTCTGCACGGTGTGAAATTCATTCATCGTTCTGTTAAGCACAGCATCCCCGCTACTAAAACGACGCATTTCTATTGTCTGTCCACGCAACCATTCATTATCTTGACGGGCGGACCCATCACTCAATGAGACACTGGCTTGTAATGTCGTTGTTCCCACAACATTTGAGCGATCGCCATGCATTCCTCGATAAAAACGATGTTCCGTTTTTGCCCCCGAAGCATCTGTGACGATTACTTTCGCGCTACCTCGCCAATCGTTCCAATGGCGTGTTGGGCAGGGGAAAAAAGTACAGCCATCAATATCGATCATTGCGGGATCGTCACTATAGTGCCAAATTGGCGTGTCGTAGGTATATGTCAACGTCTCTGATGGATTGCCTGAGAAATTATCTGAGCGTTTTTGTTGGGTAATTTTCCACTTGTTCCACAATACCCATCCACCATCTAATGAGCTTTCAGGGTCGCCACTGTCCCATGCAGGGAAACAATCATACGGAAAGTGAATATAGGTTGTACTAGCTTCTGGGCAGGGATGAGATTGTCCATAATCAAATTCCACAACGCCGCCAAGTTCTGTTGTAATTTTGTCGATGCGGGGCATATACATTGGTGAGACACCTGCCAACGCATAGTTACGACGATTCGCTTTCATTTCATGTTCGTAAGTGGCCGCTGGCAAAGATGAAAGTAACTCGGTTGTCTCAAAACGCAGCCAGTTGATATTGAGGCCACCTCCTTGAATCATCACATATAAATCATGCGTCCCCGTTGCACCCGAAACGTTCGCAACAACTGTTTTCCATGATTGCCAGCCTCCTGTTGCATGAACGTTCGCGGTTGCGATGAGCGGGCCTGTTGCACTGCCTAAACGGAATTGGATTGAACGACCACCCAATTGAGACGCCACACGAACAGCCACCTTAGTTGCCCCAACGTCAAAATTGACCTTTTTAAAGATTAGATACTCGCCTGCCTCACCACCACTGTTTTTGCCACCGCCAACATCTGTTGTTGGCTCAATTTTGAGCGGTGAAACATGCGAATCATCATAATTTTCGGCCTCAATCTGTGCGTATGCCCAATGTGTATATTCGCCGCCAGGGTGTTGATCAATGCTCTCAAGCCACAGCTTTTGTTCGCTGCTGTCATTGTTTGCATCAAGCGTTGGTTCTGGGAAATCATGGTTGAGGTTATAGGTAGCTGCGGTGAACCATAGTCCTGCACCTTCATCAAAATATTGCGTTTGAATTGCGCCAATCCGCCGTTCTGTCCAAAATGTCGGCCGATTTTGATCACACGCTCCTACGTCAGGACAACCTAAATCTTGTGGCGTGTCTGGAAAATCTGCGGCAACTGCTGGATTACAAGCGGCAGGGTTTGTTGCATCAGCACAGCGGATCTCACTCAAGAACATCACCCGCGCACTAGGGGCCTCTATTTGCCCAGCGAGGGTACTGTATTCAATACGGCTGATTTGACCTGCACGCACATACTCATTACGCAAAAAGGTGCGGGCATCATAGTGATTAATTTCCGTTTCATAGAAGAAATTGGTGACGTTAGCATTTGAATCTTCGATTCGATCTAAATTCCACTGCCATGTTTTCTGACAGACCCAATTAATATTATGTGGCTGACAAGCTGTCTGATCATAAACAGGGACGTAAAACACCGAGTTCTGATCGACACCTGTCTCTGGCACAATCTCACCGCCAAAACGATATTGTGTGCCATCTGGGGTTGTGACAACCCAGTACGCTTTGTTTGTATCTGGATGCGAACTATGACCATCAAAGAGTTTCTCGACCTTCCAGTACGGATCATTTTGCAGACGGTACAGGTTACCGTTCTCTTTAACTAAGCGGCTGCTAATACCGTTCAACGTGATGCTGTATTCATCTCCGATTAGACAGAGATCTCCTGGAGCACGGTCAGGTAGTTCACACACTTTCAAGTGACGTGTAATCGATCCCATTTGAAGCGACCATCCAATCCCAATACTTCCAGGCTGGTTATTTTTGCGCTGGTGCATCCCATCAACAACTCCACTGTTGTATGAAAGCATGACGCTAGGTGCTGCGCCTGCGCGTGCTGGCGGAACGGGGATCGGGTAGCTTGTGACCATTGCACCGCTGTTGAGGGCCACCTCATACTCACGCACAGTGTGAAATGGGGTAAAACTATAATCTCCTTCTTTGCTGCTCGATGCGCTAGCTAACACATATAGGGTGTCAAATAAACCCGTCTCATCAATTCGTGATGCGCGGGTTGGAGTGATGGTTGCGACAAATTGCTGGTCTATGGTGCGATTTTCGGCCGAAATCCTCTGCCACCTTTCGCACTGAACAATCTCATGCGTTGTCGCTGGGCGTCTTAGGTTATCTGGATAAAAATCACGCGTGATCGTCTCCCATTCACACCCCGCCACTTCATAGAGTGCCAGCCGATTTAAAGGAATGCCTGTTATTCCGCTCACATCAATGGTTGTCGTAATAGGCACAATGGCGGAAACAGATGGGAATGCAAATGCAAATTTGCTAGACGTTAACTGGGCGGCCGTCTCTGTGTCAAGTGTGACCACTTCGACCGCTAGCTCATCATTTTTGGCAACATCGGCCGATAAAGTTATTGGCAGCGGGGAAAGCTTTACCTGCGGGTCTTCAGCAGAAAATAATGCACCCGCTGTTTGCTCAGGAACAAACGCTGATTCGGATATATCAGCAAAGTGGGCAGGGTGTGCAAACAACGGCACAAACGTTTGACTGGCAATCAAAACGAAAATAATCATCACGACATAGCGTAACGCTCTCAACAACATAACTTACCTCCTAGTAGGCCTCAATTATTTCTATGTGATTTTCTTAGAACAGTCTGAATTGGTAAGAACCAATTCCCTCAAAAATGACTAGTGCCTGTTTTTCAGGCACATATCAACTTATACAAAATAAATTCAAGTGGGATTCCAATATTGGTGCATTTTTCTGACCCTCCTAATTGGATGAATGTATGAACACTCTCTAGACATTTATTCTAGAGAACTTTTATAAAATTGCAACTGGCCAAAAAATTCAGGGCAATTGCATTCTAAATTTTCTGACTCGCTCCTACGCTCCGCGTGGGAGTGTTTTTGCTTGCC
>JBMZDF010000366.1:0-6298 GCA_049614105.1 Promineifilaceae bacterium (SeqCode) | reverse complement strand
TTTGACCTGTGCTGCCGCCCGCACCTTGGACACAATTTCATGACGCAACTCATCAGGATGCGTGTCTGTGCCTGGGGTGTATTTGAGCACAAAATCGACAGCGCCCATTTGCAACGCACGCCGCGTCACGATGGCAGACTTACGGCTGATGCCGCTGATCATGACGACAGGGGTGGGGCATTCGTGCATGATCCGTTCAAGCGTTTCAACCCCGTTTAACCCTGACATACTTTGTGCCAGTGTGATCACGTCGGGGTTAAAGTCAGCAATTTTTGCCAAGGCGCGTTTTCCATCATGCGCGGTGGCAATCACCTGAATATCATCGGCCGAACCTAGATGCCCAGACAAAAGGCGGCAGACGAATGGAGAGTCGTCAACAATTAGAACGCGAATCATAAGGTATGTGCTACCAAGTTGGAAATGCAGACCAAGCTCAATGCTAGAAAACGACCTGTACAAACTGTTGACTTCTTTGAATACAGTGTTTTCTCAGCCACGCTTGTTCTGAGATTCCTTATTGTTCACTTCTCTAAACGGTCACTTGACCCGTTACGCGCTTGAGTTCCCCAAGCAGATCTGACTCACGATACGGCTTGACCAGATACCCATTGACGCCGAGGTCAAACGCTTTTTTGCGATGTTTGTCGCCAGCCCGTGACGTTAACATCACGATTGGGATCGCGGCATATTTTGGATTGCCGCGCAGGGTCGCCGTTAGCTCATACCCATTCATACGCGGCATTTCGATGTCTAGCAAAATCGCATCGGGGAGGTTGGGGCGACTTTGGATTAGCTCCAGCGCCTCTTGTCCATCCCGCGCCACAATGGGGTTCATGCCTGAGTTTTTGACCATGTTGCTGACCACTTTGCGCACGCTGAGCGAATCATCCACAACAAAGATGTCAAGCGTTTGCTTTTCAGGCTTCTTTGTGGCGACAGGCGTCCATGTGCGTTGGCGGCGCTGTTCTGGCGCTTGTACCAGCTCGCTTGGATTCAAAATGAGGACAACTTTACCGTCACCCATCAGCGTTGCGCCCGTGACACCGTGTACTTTGCGCAGGTGGTTGCCCAGCGTCTTGATAACGATTTCTCGACCTTCAATGATTTCGTCCACGACAAGCGCAACTTGTCGATCATCGGCGTTGATGACCAGCGCTGGGATGCGTTTGCGTCCACTTAGCCCTGACTCTGGCAGACCCAGCAGGTCGCCAAGTTGGATAACTGGACAGACATCGTCGCCGACGCGCACGACAGGATTTCGGCCGATTTGATGCAGCGTCTCCCCTTCCAAGCGCAAAATCTGCCCAACAGAAGACATCGGCAGCGCATATGTCGTCCCGCGTGTGTTGACAAGCAGCCCACGAATCACCGCTAGCGTGAGAGGCAACCGAATCGTAAACGTTGTGCCTTGCGCAGGTCTGGAACGAACTTGAATCGTACCTTGCAACTTTGTGACCGCATCTTTGACAATGTCCATGCCAACGCCGCGCCCTGAAATGTTGCTGATTTCTGATGCGGTGCTGAATCCTGGGACAAAGATAAGTTGTTGCAGTTCTGCATCTGAAGTGGACTCAACCTCTGCCTCGCTGATGTAGCCATTGGCTAACGCTTTGGCCCGAATACGATTGATGTCGATTCCTGCGCCATCGTCCACAATTTCGACCACAACCTGATTGCCTTCATGGAAAGCACGCACGGTGATCGAGCCATTTTGTGCTTTGCCCGTCACTTGGCGCAATTCGGCCGGCTCGATGCCATGATCGACGGCGTTGCGCAAAATGTGCAAAAGTGGATCGGCTATTTCTTCAAGTACCTTTTTATCAAACTCGATATGTTCGCCAATAATGGTGAAATCAACCTGTTTGCTCTGCTGACGAGCCACAACGCGCACCGTGCGCTGGAGCCGCGTGACAATTGTTGCGAGCGGAACCATGCGTGTCCGCATCAACTTGTCTTGAACTTCGCCCGACAGTCGCCCTTGACGGGTCATAATCGAGTCGAAATCGCCCAACAGGGTACGCAAGCCGTTGTGAACCGTCTTGATATCGCTTGACGTTTCGGTTAGCTCTCGCGAGAGCATGTACAGTTCGGTGTAACGGTCAAACTCTAGTGAATCAAATTCGTTGGGTGTGAACCCTGAAACAGATGCGCCATCCGAAGGAATAATGCCGCTGCTGCGGTTGATGCCCATTGAAACGGACAAATCGTGATAATCGCTGTCGAGGCGTCCCGCGATGCGTTGAACGCGATCGAGACTGGGGGCAAGCTCGTTGACAAGGCGCGTCAAATCATTGATGCGCTGTTCGAGCGTTGTGCGTGTGATGACAAATTCGCTAGTTAGTCGAACCAATTCGTCCAGTCGTTCGAGCGGTACGCGCACAACTTCACTGGTTGTGCGCGGTGCGGCGGCTGGTTCGGCCGATTCTGACTCAGAATCCTCGCGCTCTTTTTTAGGGGCTGCTGGCGCAGGCGGTGCTGCTTGGACAGGCGCTCTACTTATTTCTGCCGCTGGGGCGATTGGTTGCCCACCTTTGTTAGCGATTGTCTCGTAGCGAGCGAGTAGCGCCTGCATTTTTTCGGCCGAAAACGATTCATTCATCTCGTCTTCGAGCGCATCGGCCGAATCGTACAGCAGGTTCATCACGCCTTTTGAGACCGTCGAGCCGCTTTCGTCAAAGTGGTCGAGTAAATCCTCCATCAGATGCGACAATGCCGCAATTGGCTGGAGTCCAACCGTAGCTGATGCACCCTTCAAGGTGTGAATCACACGGCGCAGCTCGCTCAGTGCGGCGCGGTTCGTTGGGTCTTTTTCAAGCGTTGCCAGCAGGCGGGCTGTATTTTGCAGATGGTCGTTGGCTTCTTCATTAAATGCTTCGCGTAACTCAGCCATAAAGGCGTCATCAAGCACAAAGAGGGGTTCCATTTCGGCCGAATTTGCATCAGCAAAGTCTGCGGTATCATCAAATAACCCAAGCGGTGGCGCTGCCTCAACCGTTTCTTCCGCCAACGTCACCGCCTCCTCAACCGCCGCTTCAACCGCGACCGCATCTGTGGCAAGACCGCGCAGCTCCCGATTCTCGCGCGTGGCCACCGTCAACAGTCGGCGCGAATTGACATTGTCATCAATCAAGCCAACCAGATACAGCTCGACATGCGAGATGGTGCTGCGAACGTATCGCATTGCGTCATCATTGAGTTCGATTTCGCTGCCAGCGACATCTTCAAGCATTTCCTCAAGGTAATAGGCGATGTGGCTCAAAGCCGATTCGCCAATCATCGCAGCCGCACCCTTAATCGTATGCGCGTGACGATAAGCTGTTTCTAGCCCATCCACATTGTCGCTACTTTTGCGAAACGCTTTTATACCGTCAAGAATCTCAGGCAGGTAACTGCCCGCTTCCTCAACAAAACCTAATAAGACTTCTCTAGAGACATTTGACATAATCGAACTCAATTCAAGATGCTATTGGCTCTTGCCATTAGCCAGAAAATTTGTTTTCTGACCACCTAAACTGCTATCCTGTTTTTTGATAAACCAGTACATCTTGCCAATTAATCAACTTCATGTTTGGCAATCGCAACCCGACTACTTCGGCCGGTCCGAGAAATAAATAACCGCCTACGTTTAACTTCTGTGCTAGGCGCTGCACAATTGCAATGCGGTCATCTAGCGTAAAATAGATTAAAACGTTATGGCAAAAAATAATATCTTGACCCGCAACCCAATAGTTAGAGGGCTTATGCAGATTTAGGAAGCCAAACTGCACAAGTCGTTGAACGTCTGGTCTAACCCGAAAGGTGCTGCCGTGCTTGCCGCTGGTTTGCTCCAGATACTTTTTTCGATAGTAATCTGGCATGTACCGCACGTTGTACCCTTTATAGATACCGTCCCGCGCTTTGCGTAGCTGTGTTTGGCTAATGTCTGTGCCTGAAATGCGGATTTGCCATTGTGCTGGGTCAATCCGTTCAAGCAGGGTCATTGCGATTGAGTAAGCTTCTTGACCCCCAGAGCAGCCTGCGCTCCAGAAATTAAGCGTCAGATCTTGCACCTGACGCTTGCGAGCCACAAGTTGCGGCACTGCTTGTTCGATGAGCGCATCATAGGATGGCCGGTGTCGAAAGAAGCTAGTTTCGTTGTTAAGTAATTGATCACGCAGGTGCGGCCATTCTAATTTGCCTTTTGGATTGAAGGCGATGAAGTTATAAAAATCTCGATATGATTTGAGATCGTAGACTTTCATTCGCTCCCAAATCCGCTGTTCCATAAAGTACAGCCGACCTGTTGTGAAAAAGATACCGCAGCGCTCCCGTATTAAATTTCGCCAGAGTTCCTGTTCGGCCGAACTCATTTCCGGCTTTTTGAAGCGACTCGCAGGCAACATCACTGAAAAACCTATAGCCTTGCCATTGCAGCATCATACTCCAACCCACTCAGGGTGATCTCAGATGAGTCAACGCGGAACCGACTAATCGCAGCTTGTAAATCTTCAGCAAGTGTCCCAAGGCTACGCAATGACGCGGTTGTCTGGGTTGTTCCTGCTGAGGTCTGCTGGGTGATTTGCGAAATATCGCTCATGGTGTGTGCAATAGTTGCTGAACCCCGCGCCTGTTGTTTCGCAGCAAGCGAGATAGATTGAATCAACCCTGCAAGCTGCACAGAAACGTTTTCAATTTCTAATAGCTCGTTACCCGCCTGATCTGCCAGTTTACTACCCAAGACAACTTCACGGTTTGTCTCTGCAATGGCAGCCGTCAGCTTCTTCATCTCGCTTTGGATTGAGCGCACGCTAGTACGAACAAGCGACGCCGTTGTGGTTGAACGCTCTGCCAGCGATTGGACTTCGTTTGCCACAACCGCAAACCCGCGCCCTGCTTCACCCGCTTCACGCGCCTGAATTGATGCGTTAATCGCGAGAATCGAGGTTCGCTCTGACACGTCTTGAATCATTTGCAGCAAACTGCTAATTTCGGCCGTTCGTTCTTCAAGATTGCCAACATACTCAGTTGTGTTGCCAACCTGATCTTTAATGCGGTCCATGCCTTCAATCGTTGCCCGCACCGCCTGCCTACCTCGCAGCGCCTTGATTCTGGATTGCTCGCCTACTTTCGCAGACTCTTCCGCATTGTCTGATACTTGCTGAATCGAGACGTTCATTTCATCAACGGCCGCTGTCGTATCGATAATTTGCCGAACCTGTATTTCGGCCCCGCTAGTCATCACGTCAGCGTTCGTTTGAATCTCATTGAGCGATTGGTTTAGCTGTTTTGCACCAGATTTCACCTTGATAATAATTTCGCGCAACTCCTCAACCATAAAGTTGAAAGAGTCTGCAACCGCGCCTGTGGCATCTTCTGACACAACCGCCTCAATCGTCAAGTCGCCATCGGCAATGCTTGTCACTTCATTCAGGAGGCGCATGATCGACTGCTGAACGGTGTTGTTCTCATTCTGCACCTGCGTCAACACTTGTGAGACCTGTGCCAGTACGCGATTGTATTGTGCCGCAATCACCCCCACTTCCGTATTGGGTTCGACAGAAACACGCATACTTAAATCACCTGTCTTGCGCTGTGTTTCCATTTCGGTCAACATCGTAAACAAGATTGTTTTTGCACCATGTTCCGCAACGTTAAGCCCCATCTCCTCTTCCTCTTCTGTCACGCGGAATGGGATAAGTTTGTTGAGTGTCCAGAACAAAAGGAAGCTTAGACCAAATGCCCAAATAAATGTTGCGATGATGCCCGTTAGTTGAATAGAAAATAACCCACCACGAGTCATCTCCATCCCTGTTAGCACCTCTTGGCTTGAGAAAATGGCGACTGCCAATGTTCCCCAAACGCCGCCGCCGGCATGTACAGGAAACGCCCCAACGGCGTCATCAATTTCAAATTGCTCCAGCAGGATTGTCAGCCCTGTTGCAATCAAGCCCCCAACCAAGCCAATGATAACGGAACTGCTGATGGAGATAATATTGGCTGAGGCTGTGATGCTGACCAAGCCCGCAAGCGCCCCGTTGATGATGCTCTCAACCTCAGGTTTGCCGTTCAATCCCCACTTAAGAACAAGCGCGGCAAGCCCGCCGAATGCGCCCGCCATCGTTGTGTTCACTAGAATGAACGGCACGGTACTATCAACCGTTAAGGTGCTGCCGCCGTTAAACCCAAACCAGCCGAACCACAACACGATTGCCCCCAGAGTGGCTTGTGGAATGTTGTGTCCGAGAATCTTTCCGCCATCTTTGTCGAAGCGCCCTTTACGACCTTGCGACATGCGTTCATATTCTGGTAAATATGTTTG